>CAXICH010000011.1:0-21602 GCA_964022245.1 uncultured Alphaproteobacteria bacterium | reverse complement strand
CGCTCGTGACGTCGTGGGCGAACTGATTTCTCAGGGTCAGGAAGGTCGATAGGTAATCGTCGACCTTAGGGTGGATCGCCACCCGCCGGCGCATCTGATCGAGAAAGTAACCTATCGTCTTTTTCCGCTCGGCTTCGGTTTGAGCTTCGAGGCTCTCAAGCGTGAGGCCGCCGCCCTTCTGAAACACGAAGGTCAGGATGAAACGCAGCGCCCGCTCAACGTCTTGGACCCATATAAGGGTCCGCCCCATGCGGCGGTGGATGCCGGGCTCGTCTACGCCTCGGTCGCCATCCACGACCGCCTTCATGGCCGACAGGCGTAGGGCCCAGCTGTCGTCCGTCATCCGGCCTTCGCTTTCCCATCGGCCGTCCCGGCCGTGTCACAGGAATGAACCTCGGCCAGCGCGTTGCGGACGTCGTCCTCAATCGCGTGGGCATAGACCATGGTCGACTTAATGTCGGCGTGACCCAGCAGCAGCTGGGCGACCCGCAGGTTCTTCGTCTTGCGAAGGGTCTGCATTGCAGCGTGGTGGCGTGTCGCGTGGATCCCGCGCATGCCCTTTGAGGCGCGCAGGCCCGAGCGGGTCATGGCGCGCCTGACCGCGATCTCGAGCCCCCCGTATGTGAGGGGCTTGAGGATCAGCTTGCCGCCTGGGCCAGACAGGCGTTTCTCCCGAAACCATATCGTCTTGAGGCCCGCTGCGCGGGCCCGGCCGAGGCGCGCTGCCATCAGGGCGGCGTCCTCGGACAGGAGCGGAATGACGTGTTCGTCGCCGCCCTTGCGCTCGCGCAGCCTGACGCGGGCATTGTCAGGGTCGCTGACGTCCAGGTCGTCGAGGCTGAAGAACAGTTCGGCCAGGCGAACGCCGTAGCGCGCGGCGAATCGGATCATCGGGTGCCAGTGGGGCCGGACCTCGGCCAGCATCCGGTCGAACTCATCGCCGGCGAACTCGGTCGGCCGGGGCTTGGGTTCTGAACGGCGGAGGGCGGCCCAGTCGATCTCGGGCAGCTTTGCCTCCCACGTCCGCCGGGCGCGATTCAGAATGGGGCGCAGGCTGTCGATCATGTCCCGGTTGACGGTGGAATCGCTGGGCAGGTACTGGCGCGCGTCTTCGGCCGAGGAATGGGTCCGCGCCTGGCCCCGGCGACGCTCGATCGCGCGGGCGATGACCTTGGTGGTGATGTCACGCAGCGGGGTGGCCGGCCCGATCAGGGTGACGACCCGCTCGATCCGCGCCTCGAGGCGGTCGCCCCCCTTCAGAGTGCAGCCATGCTCATCCCACCAGCGGGCGGCGGCCTGATCGAGGGTCATGAGGCTGGCGTCGTCCAGCTCGCCCAGCGAAGCCGCGCGACGGATCCGGCGCTCTACTTCTTCAGCTGCCCGGCGCGTTTCGACGCCCGTCGAGCCGTGAAATCGACGACCTTTTTGTTGAAAGTCGTACTGGAAGTACGGGCTCTTGGCGGGCTTGTAGACGGACATGGCGCGGCACTCTCTGTCAGATAGGCGCGGATGTCACCTTCGGTGTAGCCGCGCGTTTTACCGGCCCCCTTGCGCACGGCCCGGATGATGCCGGCGTCGGTCATCTCGCGCAGGGTCCGGGGATCGCACCCGATCAGGCCGCAGGCGGCCTCGGCCGTGATCACGCACGCCTCGGCGAAGGCCGCCTGGATGCGGGCCTCGGTGACCGGGCCGATCGTAGGGATGCGGTCGACGGCGGGCATGGTCAGGTGTTGCCTCCCTGAGCCTCTTCGCGTTCGATCTGGGCGAGTACGCCCCGGATCCCCGCGTGCAGATGATCCGCCACCTGATCGGGCGTCGCGCCTGGGGTGCGGTTCATCCAGGCCGCCCCCAGAAGGGCGCCAAGCACCCCGCCGCTGACGCCCGTGAAGGCCTGGTCGATGTCGAGGCCCTGGGCCATGGCCTGTTGGATCTCATCCGACATGACCGCGCGGACTCGTGCATCCACGCGCTCGCACAGGTCGACGGCGGTGCCGGCGTCTGCGTCTTCCGCCCCCGAAGACCTATGCCGATCGACAAAGGCCTTCGCAGCGCCGACCCAAGCGCGCATGTCGTCCAAGGCCTTGCGATACCGCGTCGGCTCTGGGTGGGAGGCAAAGATCATGGCGTCCGGCAGGGCCTCACGGATGCCGCGCTCCAGCAGGCTTACCGCTTCGGCCATGCGAAGCGTGTCGGACCCGTCGTCGATCAGCGGGAGGTCCGCGAAAGCCGTTCGCGCCGCACCGGCCGGGGCTGGGCCCTTGTCATAGCCCATGGCTTCCAGCATCCGGCGCACCAGGTTCCAGACGTGATAGTCATGCCGCCGCCAGCCCCGCACCGCGCCACGCTTCGACACCCGGCCCTGCGCCAGGGTCGCCGCGTCCCGGCCGACGAAGGTTTCGCCGACGTAGTCACCGAGGCGGGGGTTCTGCAGGGTGGTCTCGCCATCATTGCAGATGTGCATGCGGGCCAGCTGTTGCGTTCGGCCATCGATCGCGCTGGACAGGTGAACGGTGACGATGATCATGATGACCGCTCCACCTCAAAGGTGACGGCCCAGACCCACGGGTTGGCCTCCCAGCTGCCCTTGCCGTTGATGTGGTTCCAGAGTCGGGCGTAACCGTCACGGCTGGACCAGAACGCGCCGAGGATCGGAACCAGCGACGGGTCCTGAACACCCTCCGCCTCGGCGTCGGCTTCGCTGATGTCCTGCAGGCGCTCGACGCGGATGTCGGTGAGGACCAAGGTCAGGCGGGAGGCCCGGCGGGGCATATGGATCGAGGGGCGCCAGCGAACGCCGGGCACTTCCCCATCGGCTCGGTAGATGACGTTGGCGACACCTGGTGATCCGCCAAGGTGCGTCTCCTTCACCCAAAGCCGATCGCCGGGGACGCCGTAGGGGCAGCGACCGACATGCTGGATGTAGCCGTCTCGGCCGTTCCGCCGCGCCCAGAGGCCCGGCTCCGAGACGTTCGTCCATCCGGCGCGCCGCAGGGCTTCGCCCGACCAGAAAAACACCTCGTGCGAGTCGACCGGGACGTCCAGCTTCACGATCCGCCGCGTCTGTCTCTTCCTGCCGTCTAACAGGGCGCGGACCATGGGGCCGCTGAACAGGATGGGGCGGTCGGTCATTCGGGCCTCCTGTTATCGGCCGCCAGCGGACGGCGCCCGTGCGTTGAGAGGGGCTGCAAGTGCCCTGACTGTCGCGGCGTTGCGGCTTCCAGAAGTGCGGGAGGCTGTGGCGTTTCAAACCGACAGAGGACCGCCATGGCCCCCGAGAATGAATTCCCCGACTTTGAACTTCCGTGGCTTCGGCTCGCCGCCGAGGGGGTAAGGCTGTGCCGCATCATCATCCCCTGGCTTCGGCTGTGGTGGGAGAACCGTTGCGGCGCTCGCCGTCGCGAGTCAGTGCCGCCGCTCATCACGACACCCCCGCGTCGCGCAGCTCGGCGACGTCGATGTTGAACAGCTGGGCCACTCGGCCGAGCGAATAGCCGGCGCGTCGGAATCCGCGGGCCCAGGCGACGAGGCGCGGGTGCCGGCCGGGGATGGGGTCGATCGGCGGCATCAGCAGGTGCCTCCGGCCTGCAGCGTCCCGGTGGGGAAGCCCGCCTTGATCGCGGCAACGGCTGCCGACACGCGCAGATAGCGGGCCTCACAATCGTCGCAGCCTTCGGCGGCCCCCGATGCGACTTCCGCTTCCAGCTTCATCAGCAGGGCAAGGATGGCGAATTCGAGTTGGCCGGGGGTCGGGCCGTGGGCCGCATAGACGGCGCCCGTTTCGCCCGTCGGCGTTTCGGCAAGACCCAGGATGATGACCGATTGGCCGGTTTGGCGGTGAAGGCGCGCGGCGGCGGCCTCGACCTGATTGTTGAGGCGGTGAACAGCGTCCAGTTCCATCACGCAGCCCCCGCCTGGGCGGCCCTTGCCATCAGGGCGGAGCGGGCCATGCGCGCGCGCAGGGTGTCGCTGGGGCAGTTCCGGTGGGTGACGCGGTCGGTGCGCTGGCCAGCGAGGAGCAGGGCCTGTTGCAGCACTTGGAGGCCAGAGCCGTTCAGCCAGGCCCAACCCAGGCAGCGGTCGCGGCTGCCATCCAGCAGGCGGGTCCAGATCTGGACGCCGAGATCCCGCTCGGGCGCATCGATGCCGGCGCCGCCGCCGGCGTTGCGCCAGAGGAAGTGGATATCTTCGACCTCGACCAGTTCCAGCGACTGGCCATGGCGCTGGCGCTCGATGTGGGCGGCGAGGGCCGCGAGGGTCACAAAGACGGTCGGGCGGGTGCGTTCGTCCAGCCGGGTCAGCAGGGCGTAAGGGGCGGGTGTCATGGCGTGTCGGCTCCAGATCGATTGACGGGTGGTCGGGTCGGCAAGCCGGTGGCCGTGGGCGGCCAACAGGGCGGCGGCCTCGATGTGCGGGGGGCGCATCAGGCGACCCTCGCGGGGTCTGCGCGGGTGTCGTGAAGGCGGGCCAGTGCCTCGCGGCCCTCGGCCGTGGCGGTCCAGCCCCAGTCATTGACCGACCCGACCAAGCCAACCCGGGCCATGGCGGTGAGCGCGCGCAGGATCCGCAGGCGCTCGACTTTGCGGCTGTGTTTTCGTGGATCCGTGGCGCGCAGGAGTTCGCCCGGGGTCAGGCACTGGGTGGCCAGAGCCGTCAGCAGCCGCTCCCAGCGGCCGCCCGGCTGGAGCGTGAAGTCCAGCGGCCGGATGGCGTGTCGGTGGAAGGTCCGAGGGTGTGTCTGGGTCATGGTGGGCTGGGCGCTGAGCTCCATGTCAGGCCCTGCCGATTGTCGTCATCGCCCAGTCCTGCAGGGCGGCCGCGCGGGCGGCGCCGATGGCCTCGGCGGCGGTCGGGCGGCGAGCAGTGAAACATTTCCCGGTACCGTCGACGGGGTGGAAGTCGTGGGTGTGGACCGAGGCGAAGTGGGAGCCGCCGTGACAGGACAGGGTCCAGTTGTGCGTCGGCAGCTCGCCCCGAATTCGGGCGACCTGGTCGGCCAGGGCCAGGTCGGGCGGGGGCCCCCCGAAGACGGCGGTCCACAGCGCATCCTTGCTGTCGAAGCTGTTGAAGATGGCCCCGGTTGTCAGGCCGGCCAGAGCGGCAATGTCGCGCATGGTGGCCTGGGCGTAACCGACCGTGGTGAAGGCCTTGCGGGCTGCATCGAGCACCTTGGCCCGGCTGGTGGCCTTGGCCTGCTGACGGCGATTGAGCGTGCGGGTCGGGGGCGTTCCGTCGGCCATCAGGCGGGCTCCTCGTCGTTAGAAGAGGCCTCGTCAGCAGCATCCTCTTCGGTGGGGATCGGCACCAGCGGCGGGGTCTCGAGACCGGCGGCCGCATTGACGACGGTGGCCATCAGAATGGCGAGGGTCAGCTCCCCGTCGGAGGCCTCTCCCCAGCCGTTGAAATCGGTCACGATGGTGTCCGTGGCATCGATGACAGCGCCGGTGGCGGTGGCCCGAAGCGGCAGGGTCATGCCCATCGCCCGGACGACGTCGGCGGCGTCGGGAAGGGCCGGCATGGCCGGGGCAATGGCGGCCTTGGCCATCATGGCCTCGGCATGGGTGCGGGCCATGGCCATCCGCTCGGCTTCGGCCTTAAGGTCAGCTTGAGCCTTGGCGCGCTGGGCCTTCCATTCGTCCTCTCGCGCCTGCTGCGCCGCGTGCTGCGCGTCGATTCGGGCCTGGAGTTCGGGGGTGACCGCAAACGGGCCATTCATCCAGGCCGTTGACCATTGGCCCTCGGTCGGGGGGGCCAGCTCCAGTTCCGCGCGCAGGGCGGTGGCATAGTCGGCGGCCGTGCTGCCCTGCCAAAGGGTCTGGCACAGGGACCAGGCCGTGTGTTCGCAGCGGGCCATGGCCTTGCCCTCGTAATTGAGGGCGGTGGGGACATGGATGATACCGGCCTTGTCGAGGGCAACGGCGTCCGGGTCGGCCAGCATGGCGGCCCCGTCGACCTCGACGGACTGACTGATGTATCCCTCGCCGGTCGCGGCGCGCAGTTCGGCTAGGATCAGGCGCTGGCGAGGGGTGTAGTCGGCGATCGCCTTGTCGAGGGCCTTGCGGTGCGCCTCGGCCTTTTGAACCAGCTGGCGGGCATCGGAGACGGACAGATAGGCGGGGTCGTCGCGCGACAAGGTCATGCGCTGCTGATCGGCTTCGGACAGGTGGTCGAGCAGCTGCAGCCGCATCTGGACGTGTCGCTGGGTCAGGCCGATGCGCCCGGCGATCTGGTCGGTCGTCAGGTTCGCCTCGCGCAGGCCGCGATAGGCGCTTGCCTCTTCGATCGGATTGAGGTTCCGGCGCTGCAGGTTTTCGGAAAGGGCCGCAAGGCGCACCCCCAGGTCGTCGGTTTCCAGCAGGCGGCATGGGATCGGCCAGTCGGCAGCCAGGCGGCCGCTCTCGACCAGCTGGCCGATGGCGCGCCAGCGCCGCTCGCCGCCGACCAGGATGAAGTCGCCACCGGCCGGCTGCCCTTTGCGGACGACCAGGTTCTGCAGCAGGCCATTGTCGGCGATGTCGTTGGCGAGGGCCTCGAGGTCCGCGCGGGCGCTGTCGCTGTCCCAGTCGCGGCGGGCGTTGTCGGGGTCAGGGCGGATCTGGTCGTGGAGAAGGGTGAAGCCCTGTCCGCCGCCCGCCGCCCCCTCGGCCCGGTCGAGGGCTGCGATCTGGTCACGGCCGGCGACGGTCAGGCCCCGGGGCTGCAGGGTCACCAGACCGGCTTCATCAAGGGCCTTGAGCGTCTTGGACAGGTTGGACCCGTCGCGGTTCAGGCTGCGGGCCAGATCGGCAATGCTGAGCGCCGAGGCTTCGGGCGTCAGGGCCCTGAGCACGGCGGCGTTCTGGACGGCAAGCAGGTTAAGTTCGGTCATTGCGACCTCCGGGTCAGGCGGCGTGGGCCGCAGTTCGTGACAGGGTGTGAAGAAGGGCGGGGACGTCGTCGGCGCCGGGCCCGGCCGCGAGGGCCAGAAAGGTGTCGGGCTGTCCGGCGCGGCGGCACCAGATGAAGACACAGGCGAACAGCGGTGCGCCGTCGATCGAGGCCGCGCCCGGTGTGCAGTGGAGGCCCCGGCCGCCGCGCAGCTGATGAAGGCGCTGGCCGAGATCGGTCGGCCCGGCCAGCCGGGCTGGTTCCGTCTGACCATCCCAGAGAAGGGGACCGAGCGAAGGCGAACCGGGTTCGCGGGGGTGGGGCGTGGTCATGGGGTCAGACCGCCGCGCCAAGGGGCCAGAGGCTGATGCCGATGGCGAGGGCGAGAGCCGCGATGGCGAGGGCCGTAACGGTGCGGACCGGGCGGCCCTGTGGCGCGAGGAAGATCGCCAGAGGGGCATCACCGGGCGCCGCGATTGCCGGGGCGGCGTCAAAGCCAGCATCCAGCAGGGCGTCGAGCTGGCGCGCCTCGAGCGCGCGGTCCTCGAAGGCGCGGGCGACGGTCTCGGCGCCCTGGAAGGCCTGCTCGGCCCGAAGGGCGGCGGCAACATCCACGGCCTCGGTCGGAGTGAGGAACCAGGTGCCCCGGTCCGCGCGAACGCAGACGGTCGCCTGATCGTCGCCGGTCTCGCGCAGGACCGTCAGGCCAAAGGCCAGAGCAGGCGTGCGCTCAAGCGCCAGCAGGATATTGGCCGTGGTCTCAATGGCCGGGTGGCAGGGTTGGCTTTGCATGTCGCGGCTCCAGTGATCGCCCCGGGCAGGAGCGAAATCGGAGTTACGCGATTCGTAATATTACGTCGAGCAAAAAGTTACGCAGCGAGAAACTGCGCGAGCTAGTCGGGTTGGCTAGGGTACCGAATGGGAGGGTAGAACAATGGGAAATGCGAAGTTCTGGTCGTATGCGCTGGTCGCTGTGCTGGTGGGCTTCATTGCCCTGTCCATGTTCGCCTACAATGGCGCAAAAGAACGTAACGAGAGCGAGGATCTAGCGCTGCAGATCGCGCGGGTCGGTGGAAATCAGTACTGCGCGCTGGCCTGGATCATGGCGCGAGAGGCTGGCCTAGACGACGGGAGGACGCCCGGCGCATATGCCCCTGATGTGCTGGTGCTTGGCCCGCCTCAGGTGATGTCATGCGGCATGATCAGGACAGGCGGTGTCGACGCCGAGCCTTTGGTATTTGTTCGCCGGTGTCGCGAACTGGACCGCAGGTGCATTTCGCTCCAGTAGTGCCTGGCCGGCGTTACTCGGGCGGATAATAGGCTCGCACGGGCCTTGCAGACACGATGCGGACGCCTTCGATTGGTGCGGCGTTGAGGGATAGAAGGTCGTAGCGCTCAAGTGCAGCGCCTCTGCGGACTTCTTTGACCATCGAAGTGCCATCTGCAAGGTGCACTTGGCACACTTTGCCAACGGCGGTCATCGGATCGAAGTGCTGTTCGCCCCGAACGATCAGGATGCCCCCATCCTGATAGAGGGGCAGCATAGAGTCCCCGGAAACTCTCAATGCGATGGCGTCCTGCCAGCTGGCGGGCACTTCGACGCCGCCCAGATCGAGATCGTTGTCGACGGGCATGACCGCTGCCCCCGCGCCAACAATGCCAACGATCGCGGCGCGCCGGACGCTTTCATCCCCGTCGCGGATGTAGGCTTTCGTCACATGAAATATGTCGGCCAGGCGCTCTACGACCGGATCTGGCGGACTGAAGTCGTTAGTTTCGTATCGGCTGATCGTCGCCTTGGTAGTGTTGACGGCTGCGGCGAGATCATCCTGGGTCATGCGATCACGCATGCGGAGGTGCCGCACGCGGGCTCCAATCGAGCCCGGTGTCGGGGTGACCGAACGGCCACGGGGTCGGCGCGGGGCGTGGTCAGGCATGGGCCTGAACCTATCCCGAGTTACGCACAGCGAAATTTCGTATCCCGTAATCAAGCGGGTTGCTCATAGTTACGAATCACGCAACTTAAATCCGTCATGAACGGCAAAGTCACTCCATTTCGTCACATCCGCGAGTTCGTCTTTGGCGAGTCCAAGGCCGCGCCCTTCGCTGACGCGCTCGGAATCAGCCGGCCGCACCTATCTCGGCTCGAGAGCGGGGAGAGCCCCTCGCATGCGCTTTTGATCAGGGTGCGACGCCTTGCGGCCGAGCGGGGGATCAAATGGGAAGACCGTTTCTTCTTTGAAGTCCCAGAGAACATCCGCGCCGCCGAGGACCTGCAATGAGGCGGCCCGTCTTCTCAGCGCCTGAACTGCGCACGCCCGCCACCGACCTGTACGTGGCATATTGCGACTGGCTATCCGCGGTCGATCCCGTCGAACGCCTCACGAAGCAGCGTCAGTTCATGGGTGGACGCGTCGCGAAGTATCGCTTCCTTGCGCGTCTCGGTCTGAGGTGGGCGCGCCAGGATGCGCTCGCAGCGTTCGGCTTCTTCGTCGAGCCTTTGCTTGAACGCTTCGGTGTCCGCCGCCGCAAGGGCCGGAATGACGAGCCGCGTCATCAGGTTCGTCAGCGCAAGATTCTGGGCGAGGGCAACCTCGAGGGCCTCATCAAGGGTCATTCCGATCTCTCCCGTGGTGGTATTGACGGACCCATTGGAGGGGGAGTCGCCGGGGCGGGAAACCGTCCCTTCGCTGATTGGCTGGAGGACCTTCAATGAGGCGCCCGGTCCTGTCAGCGCCCACCCTCGCGCACCCCGGCGTCACGCATCAGGTCGCCCAGGTTTCGGTTCCCGAGGGTGCAGTGCGCCACCACCCGATCCCAGGAGCGGCGACCTGCCCGGCAGGTGACAGTGCGGCCCATGGTCAGCCGCGAGAGGGTGTCACGCGCCGGGCGGCCATCGGGCTCGGACAGTTCGGGGGCGTTGAAGTCGGCCAGGCGGACCTCGACCCAGCCTCGCCCGCCTATGCCGGGGAGGGTCTGGACGCACAGGCTGTCGCCGTCGCCGACATAGACAACCGGGCCGCTGAAGGTGGCCCCCCGGCGCAGCTCGGTTGGCATGCTGCCCCGGTCGGGGATGCGGGTGCACGGGTCGGCCAGGGCGGGAGTGGCCAGCAGGGCGGGGGCAAGGGTGGCGAAGAAGACGAGACGGCTCATCCCTGCCGGGTAGCACAGGAGACGGGCGCCGGTCGGTTGTTCTCGCCAGAGGAAGAGGCGCGCATCCGAGAAATTGCGCGGCATGAGCGGTTGCAGCCAGTCCTGAACGATCAGGTCAGGCGTCAGATCGAGGCGACACTGAAGCGGGGTGTGCTCCGTGGCTGAAGCTCTCCAGATCCACAACGTGTTCCAGCGCCCGGCGCTGGACCTCCTCGTCGAGCGCCATGTCTACGAGCAGGGTGCGCGTGGCATTCGCCAACACCTTAAGGGTCGTGCCGGGGCTCTTCTTCCCGGGATCGAAGCCCGCCTCCATGGTGATGGCCAGCGATGCGATGGCCGCAGTGGCATAGGCCGCTCGAGCCCTGACTTCGGCATCGCGTTCCTCAAGCGCAGCGATCCGATCGGCCAGGGCGCCAAGGCTGAGGGGCGTATTCATCCCGATCTCTCCTGTGTTTCGTCTCCGGGAGTAGATGCCGAGTCGCCGGAGGGGTCACCCGCCCCTTCGGCGGCGAAGCGGGGGTCGGTGCAATGACGCACCGGCACCGCTTTCGGCGGGGGGTCGCCCCTCGTCCATCCGCCAAGGATGTTCGGCTGTGGGATCGGCTGCTGAAGCGGGCCGAGGTTGTCGGCCGGCAGGGGTTGAGCGGGGTTCATCCGTTTGCCGTCGCCGCCGACAAGGCCAGCAAGGCCGTGATGCCGGTCGGCCATCAGCATGACGGGAGCGCTTTCGACCGGCTGGTCAAGCTGGGTCGGGCCTTTGATGCGATGGTGCCCGATGAACGGATGCAGCGGGCCGAGGAGGTTCGGGCGCTGGTCACCGAGTGCCGCGCCGCACTGGCCACGGTCGTGCCGTCATCGCCGCAAGAGGGGCGCCCTGCGCCCCGGATGCGCAAGCCCGTCGGGGGCCGCCCGTTTGCCGCCCGCCTGCCGTATCGGGAGGATTGAGGGTGGCGCGTCTGACCGACTTTGAGCGGGACCTGCTGATGTCGTCGATGGCGGACACCAGTGTCGCCCGGACGCTGGGCCGTTCCCTGCGCTGGGTGGTGCGGGTGCGCGGTATTCTGGACGTGGAGGCCGAGCCACCGCAGGAGCCCGTCCAGGCCCGCGTGGGTCAGTCTCTCGCCGTCTGGGAAGCGAAGCAGTGCGACGCAGCATCCGCCGAACCGGTCGCGGCCCCGCGTCGACTGAAGGCGCCTGCGATCCCGCGTCGCCAGCGGGCGCGCGTGCTGCCGATCGTCGTGATCGATGACACGGCGCGGGCGCGAGCCCTGGTGTCGGCGCCCAAGCCCCTGAAGCCGGGGGTCCTCCGCTGGGCCCGCTGGTTTGTTGAGGCCGACTGGCCGCTGGCCGAGGTCGCAGATCTGTTCGACGTCCCGGCCGACCGCCTGGCCGCCGCCCTGACGGACGCGGGGGTGCCCCATGCGGCCTGAAGGCTTCAGCGCCGTGATGGCGCACCGGGTGAGTGATCCCGACAGTCTGGACTATTTCCCGACGCCGCCCTGGGCGGCGCGCGCTGGTGGTGAGCTGATCCGCATGCTGGACCCGGCCGCAGTGACGGCCTGGGAGCCGGCCTGCGGCGGCGGGCATATGGTGCACGGGCTGTCTGACTATTTCCGGTCGGTCCGGGCGTCGGACATTCACGACTACGGCGCGGGAGAGGTTCAGGACTTCCTGAGCGCGGCTGAGGCCGACGAACCCGGTTCGTCAGAGCCGGTCGACTGGGTGGTGACCAATCCGCCCTTTGTGCACGGCGAGGCCTTTGTGCGGGCCGCCTGGCCCCGCGTTCGCCGGGGGGTGGCCCTGTTGCTTCGCCTGCAGTTCCGGGAGGGCGCCGGCCGGGCGAGCGGGCTGTTCCGCGAGATCCCGCTGGCGGTCAAGGCGACCTTTGCGGAGCGGGTGCCGATGGTGAAGGGCCGCTGGGATCCGGAGGCCTCGAGCGCCACGGCCTATGCCTGGTTCATCTGGCTGAAGCCGGGAGCGGTCGACGCCAGCCCCTGGGGTGCAGCGATCGCGGCCGCCTGGCCGTTCGGCGCGGCGCTGGATGTGCTGATCCCGCCCGGCAGCTGCGCGCGCCTGAGCCGCAGGTCCGATCTGATCCGGTTCGCCGCCTGCGCCCCGGCCCCCTTGTTTGATTTGCCAACCCCTGAAGGAGACGCCTGACCATGAGACCGATTACCGATGTGCTGCGCGAGATGCGCAAAGGCCGCATTGTCGACGATGCGACCGAGGCCCTGACCGAACTGGTCAAGGCCGTCGATGCGACGAACAAGCCCGGAGCCCTGACCCTGAAGCTGACGGTCAAGCCGTCAAAGGACGGGGGCTGGGAGAAGACGCTGAGCGCGGCGATCTCGACCTCGGTGCCCAGGCCCGACCTGCCGGATGCGGTGTTCTTCTCGAACGCGGACGGACAGCTGGTCAGGGATGACCCGGATCAACGCGAGCTGTTCTCGGACACCGAACGGCCCCGCGCGGTGCGGCCGGTCGAGGCCTGAGACCTTGCGCCCGTTCCGTGGCGCCCGGGCGCACAACCGAAGCCACTGAGGAAACCAGAAGGAGAACTGTCATGGATGACAGGACGAATGCCGATGCGGTCGCCGAGCTGGCCCGCGCGGGCGTGGTGAAGCCCGCGATACTGAAGACGGAAAGCGGGCGGGAGCTGCTGGTGCTGCCCGCCGCCGGCGGTGGGGCCACCCATGTCGATGTGACCGAAGATGAAGCGCAGCTGGCGCCCAAGCCGGGCTGGATCGATCAGCGCGTGGTCGTGCAGACGACGGATTCGCTGATCAATTACGTCAACCGGTTCAAGGGCGCCGATAGCGCTCTGTTCGCCGACATCCAGGCCAGCCGGATCGTCGGTGGACTGGATTACCACGGCCCGGATGAGGCGGCGCGGGTGGCGCATCGGGTGACGCTGGATCTGCCGTTCTCGATCGAGTGGAAGACCTGGACCGATATCGATGGCTTGCTTATGGGCCAGCTGGAGTTCGCGCGGTTCCTGGAGGAGAACGCCGCCGACATCGTCGCGCCCGATGCGGCGGACCTGCTGGAGGTGTGCCGCGATCTGCAGGCCCGGCGGAAGGTCAATTTCACCAAGGCGGTCCGCACGGCGACCGACAACGAAAACTTTGAATATGAGGACGAGACGACGGCGACGACCCGCAAGGGCAATGTCGAGATCCCGACCCAGTTCATGCTGCGCATCCCGGTCTATTTCGGCGGGCTGACCTATTCGATCAACGCCTTTCTGCGGTGGCGTCTGGTCGAGGGTGAGGGTCTGAAGCTGGGCATCAAGCTGCACAACCGCGAACATGTGCGGCAGGCCGTGTTCAAGGAGGCGGTCGATTCCGCCGCCTCGGCGACTGACTGCCCGGCCTATTTCGGCCGGATCTAGGGGATGCCGGGCGGGCCGCGAAGGTGGTCCGCCCGGGCCTGATCATGACCCCTTCCGATCGTCTGTTTCAGGATGCCCGCGACCGCGTGAAGGTCGAGGCGCTGGCCGGTGTGAAACTGGCCAGGCTGGGCATTCGCCTGCGCGGCCAGTGCCCGGTCTGCAAGGCGGGCAAGGGCAAGCTGAAGGACGGTCCGTTCTGGATCGATCTGGGCAAGCAGATCTGGGGCTGTTTCGCGGGGCAGGGGGATTGCGAACGTGGCGGCGACGCCGTGCGTCTGGAGCAGCTGTTGCGTGGGGGCAGTCCCCGCGAGGCGGCAGAGCGCATTCTGGGGCCGGGGTATCATGCGCCGGCCGAGGCGGAGATCGTCGGGCCGACGGCGCGCTCGGCGCCCCGGGGACCCACGGGTGAGCCCGATGCCAAGGCGGCCTCGGCGGCGCGGCTCTGGCGCGAGGGGCGACGGGTTTCGGCGGGATCGTTGGTGGATCTGTATCTGGCGGCGCGGGGCCTGGATGACGCGGTCCGGGCCGTCATGTGCGCCGAGTTGCGCTTTCATCCCGAGGCCTTCTGGGGCGTGATCGAGGATCCGGCCCGCCTGCCGCCGGGGGCGAATACGATACGGTTGAGGTCGGGAGAGACCGGCCTGTTGCTGCCGGCGATGCTGGCCGCGCCAGAAACGCCCGAGGGGCGGACGGGCGGGGTGCACGCGACCTATTTGAGGCGGGATGGATCGGGCAAGGCGCGGCTGTCGCCAGCCAAGCGGATGCTGGGGCCCCAGCAGGGGCACGGGCGCCCGGGAGGGGCCTGGCTGTCGCCCCGGAGCGGGGCCTTTGCCGGGCGTCCGCTGATCGTCGGGGAAGGGATTGAGACCGTCGGCTCGGCAGCGGCCCTCTATTACCGGCAGACGGGGCAGGTGCCGCGGATGGCGGCGGCTCTCTCATTGGGGGCGCTGTCCGGCGGCTGGCTGGCCGATGCCAAGGGCCGGTACGACGTCGACCAGCCCGAGGCCGATCCGGGACGTCCGGCCTTTACCTGGCCCGGATCTGGGGAGGTGTGGGTGGCCGTCGATCGGGACATGTCGCCAGTCGAGGTGACGGTTCGCGGGCCCGGTGGCCGGCGACGCAAACGGCGGCTTGAGGCCGATGATCGGGCGCGGGTGAGCGGGAGCCTGGCCGTTCAGGCCTGGCGCCGCGAAGGAGCGGTCTCTGCGCGTGTCATCGCGCCCGGGGCTGGTCGGGATTTCAACGATGAATTGCGGGAGGGCGCCGGGTGAGCGCAGACGGGTTCAATGCATTCGGCCAGCTGCCGGCGGCGCCTTCGCCGCAGGAGCTGATGTTCTATGAGCTGAACGATCTGGGCAATGCCAAGCGGTTGATCCGACTGGCGGGTGCGCAGTTCGGCGACAATGACTCGGTGGATCTGCGTGGCGCGCGGCTGTTGTATCTGCGCGACCACGGCTGGATCGCTTTCGACGGGGTGCGCTGGGATCTGGCCCGAGGGCCGGCCCTGGCCCGCAAGCTGGCCCACCGGGTGGCCGAGGGCCTGTGGGCCCAGGCGGCGGCCTTTGCCCGGTCACGGTCCGGGAAGAAGGGCGAGGACGGAGAGGCAGCGCCGACGTCCGTCGATGGCGCGGGCCGGACCGAAGCCGAGAAGCGAGAGGCGGCGCTGGATGCGCAGGCCGTCAAGGTGAAGCCGAAAAAAGATCGGCAGGATCCGGCCATCGCGGACTTCTATGAGTTTGCCCGCTCGAGCGGCAATGCGGGGCGCACCAATGCCCTTCTGCAGCAGGCGGAATCCTATCTGCTGGTCGAGCTGGACGCCTTTGACCGCGACCCGCTGGCCTTCAATGTCCGGAATGGCACCCTGCGCTTTGCCAAGGTGTCGGGCGGCTGGGAGATGCGGTTCGCGCCCGCGCACGATCCGGCCGATCGGATCACGCGGGTGATGGAGGTGGATTACGATCCGCAGGCGAAGGCCCCGCGTTGGGACAAGGCGATTGCAGCCTGGCAGCCGGCGGCGCCGATGCGCGACTTTCTGGCCCGGATATCCGGATATGGGGCGACCGGGGACACCTCGGAGCAGGCGTTCTTTATCTATCAGGGCCTTGGCGGCGACGGGAAGTCGACCTTCATCGGGGCGCTCCGGCGGATCATGGGGGACTATGCCGCCACGGCCGATGTGAAGACGTTTCTGGATACCGGCCAGAGGTCCGGCTCGGATGCGTCATCTGACGTGGCACGGCTCGCGGGCGAGACCCGCATGGTCTGTACGGCCGAGCCGCCGCGTGGGGCCAAGCTGAACGAGGCCATGATCAAGAGCTTTACCGGCGGGGCGCCTCTGCCTGCACGGCGGCTTAGGCAGGAGCAGTTTGAGTTCCAGCCAAAGGGCAAGGTCTTTCTGGAATGCAACACCCGCCCGGTCATCAAGGGCGATGATGAGGGGATCTGGCGCCGCGTCTTCATCGTGCTGTGGGAGGTGCGGGTTTCGGCCCGCGACAGGATCAAGGATTACGACCGTATCCTGGCGACCGAGGAAGGCGCCGGCATTCTCAACTGGCTGCTGGCGGGCGTCGGCGACTGGTTGGAGCAAGGGCTGGATCCACCACGGCGCGTGTCGGAGGCGCTGAACGACTATCGGAAGGGCTCCAGCCCGTTCGGGGAGTGGCTGGCCGAATGTGTGGTGGTCGATCGCGAGGCCCGGACCCCGGCCTCGGACTTCTTCAAATCATACAAGGACTGGCTGGAAGCCCAGGACAGCGATGCCAAGCCGATGAGCCAGAGGGCGTTCGGCACGGCCCTCGGCGAGCGGCAGATCCTGCGCGACGGCAAGAATGCGGCCGGGAACATCATGCGGCGCGGCGCGCGGCTGAAGACCGAACTGGAGCTGGCCGATGATCGGGCCGCCGAGGTTGCGGCGCGCGAATCCGGTTCGCCTGAGGACGACGATGGGCCTGCGCGCGGGCAGCTGGATGGCGCCGGCGGCGGCTATTTCCCGGGGGATGGAGAGGACGATGACCCGTTCGGGAACGGACGATGACGGACAGTCCGGACCTTTCAGCGGTGGGGTCAAGGGGGCCGGCGCCGGCGCGGGGCAGGGAACGGACAATCGGGACTGTCCGGAGGTCCGCAAAGGTCCGGTGGCAAGTGACTGATTTTACTGGCCCCACGGACAGACCGGACAGTCCGGACCTTGCGTTGGGGTTGAGCGGTTAGCGGGCGGGGGTGTGCGGGCGCGGGGTGATGCGGATGCGGGGGCGTCCGTTTCGTCCGTAGCGTCCGGTCGGGTGGCGAGCGGGGTGGTGCGGTGTCTGCGGTGGCGTCGAATGCGTTTTGATCGGGATTAGGATGATGATGGCTAAAGCCAAACAGACCGAAGGTAAGAACAGAGGCCGTAAGGCCTCGGCCTTGCGTGGGCTGAAGTCTGGCGCGTGTTCGACGGCGCAGACGTTTCGGGCCAAGCGGCTGGGTGAGCCGCTGGCCCAATACCTCCATGACATGGCTGATCTGTTTGGGGCTGACCGCGACCAGCGGCGCCGGTTGGCCGAGGCGGCGGCCATGTCTTACCCGGAACGCTCTGACAAGGATCGCGCGGCGGCCAGGATGATGGCGCACCGGATCGGACAGGAACTGCAGTCAGGGATCCGCGCCGTCGTCGCTCAAGCTCAGGCCCGAGGCGAAGCAGTGGCTGAGTTCAATGACGCTGGCGCTGTCGTGGTAAAGGGGCGCGATGGCCTCTACTCGCTGATGAATACCAATCCGCCGACGCTGAGCGAGCCACTGTTCAACACCGCTGTCGCCTATCGCGCCCTGGTCGAGTGCTGTGGCCATGCCGATGTTGGATCGCAGCTCGGCCAGCTGACGGGTCAGCCTGGGTCGCCTCGGACTTCGACCAAGTCGATCCACCTGGCCCGCCTGGACAGCGTCTATGCTGGGTATCAGCTGGCTGCGGCGGAGGTGGCCGTGGGTCGCGAGCTGCTGCCGGTCCTCCGCGCCGTCGCCGGGGAGGGGAGGACGATCTATTCCATCGCAAAGAGCGGCCATCGGCGGAAGCGACTGGTCGATGACCTAATCAAGGCCCTCGAAAAGGTCCGGGCGTCGTTGGCCGAAACGGGGGGCTTGCGAATCACAGGCAGTTAGTTGCATGAAAGGTGCATCGCTGAAGTTGCGACCGCAGCCCGCCCCGCCATCCGGCCCGGCGGGCTTCCTTTTGCCCGCAACCTCGAAAACCTCAACAGCATCAAGGCGCTGGCCGGGTCTCACGGGTCCTTCCCCCGCCCCCATCCCCTATACGGTGGGTCAGAGCGTTCCTGTTTCGCAGTTGCTCGATTGGCGAAAACCTTGTGTCCGGCAGCCTGTGACCTTGTGTCGGGGCTTGTGACCTTGTGTCGGGAGGCTCGAAATGACCGACGCCGCCTCTCTCTGGGTCTCCCAGGCCGACGCCGTGCAGCTGCTGGCGGATGCGGGCGACAAGATTTCGCAGCAGGCGCTGTCGGAGTACCTGAAGAAGCACCCTGAGGTCGCGAAACGGCAAGAGGGCCGCCGCATCTGGGTGCACTGGCCGTCGCTGAAGTCGTCGAGAGCGACGCGGGCGTCGCGGGGACCGGCCAGCCAGGCGCCGCTGCTGGACATGGCCCGCGAGCCGGGCCCGGAACTTCCGGTGGAAGCGCCGTCCGATGCGCCGAGGGTCAAGATCGTCGATCCGTTGGCGGCCCGGCGGGCCGAGGCCGACACGGCCAGGGCCGAGGCTGAGATGCGGCGGGCGCGTGTGCTGGCCGATGAGGCCGAAGGACGGGTCATCAACCGCGAGACGGCGATCAACGCCTTCACCTCGGCGGGGATCGCCCTGGTCCGGGCGATGGAAGAGGCCCGGATGGTCGCCGTCGACGAAGTCAGGGCCGCGAACGACGTTCGTGAGGCCGTCCTGGCCATGCGGAAGTACGAAAACCTGCTGCGGGCCTCCTTTGCCAACAGCCTGTCGGAGTTCGCGACGGCTTCGACGCCGGAACTGGCCGCTGCGGAGTAGGCAATGACCGCGAACCTCGGATTTGGCGGCGCGGCCCTGTTGCTCGCGCTGGCCCAGGCGGTTGCCCCGCGCATCGAGCAGCCGAATTGGGAGTGGGCCGAGGGCCTGATCGTTATTCCGGCCGAGGCCAACACCGCCCGGCCTGGTCCGCTGAGCTGGGACGGGTTCGAATACTGCCTCGAGCCGCTGGAACGGCTGGATTACATGCACTCGGCCTCGCGCGTGACCATCATGGCCGCCGCGCAGACCGGCAAGTCGAACATCGGGGTGGTCTGGGTCGGCTGGACGATCTGTGAGGCGCCCCGCCCTATGGGGCTGGCGGTGCCCTCGGGGCCGAAGGCCCAGTCGTTCAATTCGAAGAAAATCCAGCCGGTCATCGACAAGACGCCGGCGCTGACTCACCGGATCGTCCCACAGAACTCACGCGACGACCGGGCCTCGACGACCCGCCAGAAGAACTACCCGGGGGGATCGCTGACGATCTTCTCGGCGGGATCGGTGAACGACCTTCAGTCGGAGTCTTTCGGCGCCACCTGGATCACGGAGTCGCCGAACTTTCTTGCCGAGATCGGCGGTCGCGGTTCGCCCATGACCCAGATCCGGGGCCGGATGGACGGCTGGGAGGCGACTGGTACGAAGGAGTTGCACGAATCCACGCCGGGTGAGGAAGACAGCTGTCCGGTCACAGCGGACTTTGAGTTTGGCGATCAGCGGCTGCTCTACCTGCCGTGCCCGCACTGCGATCAAGCCTTCTCGATCGAGTGGGACGACTTCGTCACGCCTGACAATGCGGACGAGGAGCCCTATGTGATCCCGCCGTGCTGCGGCGACCGCGACGGGGCCGTGGTAACCGAACGGCAGATGCCTGCGATGAAGCGCGCCATTCGGGCAAGGTTGGTCGCGGAACGTGCCGGCTTGACCGATCTGGGGTCGGAACTGGCTGCAGGCTATTTGCCGACCTTTCCGTCCGACAACCCGGACAACCCGCCCCCGGGTCGCTTTGTGCCCAAGGCGGATTTCGACCGTTGGCGTAACCGACCGACCGAAGGTCGCGAGCCCAGCTATCATTTCTGGCAGATCCATTCGCCGCTGAAGACGTGGCGCGGGATCGCAAAGGACTGGCGCGACAGCCGGGGCAAGCCCAGCGAAGAGGCGGCCTTCCGCCAGCAGAAGCTGGGCCGCCCGACCGAGGCGGCCATGAAGGCCCCGGGTCATCTGGACCTGATGTCAGCGGCGCAGATCCTCTCGCACCGCCGGGGCGAGATCCCGCCCGGCACTTGCTGGATCTCGATCCAGGTAGACTGTCAGGGTGACCGTCTGGAATGGACGGCCATGGCCCATGGCCCGATCCGCCGGGCACGGATCGACCGGGGCGTGATCGAAAAGGATCCGCTGGGCGTCGACGCGTGGGCCGAGCTGGCCCGGGTTCTGGCCCGGCGTTGGGAAGGTCCGCATTGTCGGCCCCTCGGAGCGGATGTCGTGGGCATCGACTCGGGCGGCGTCGAGGGGGTCACTCCCCGGGTCTATGAGTTCGTGCGCTCGCGTCAGAATTGCTACGCCATCAAGGGTGCCAGCCGCCCCCCGCCTCTGCCGACGGATGTGCGGCGTATCAAGGGCCGCGACACCCGGGGCCGGACGATCCGCGTCTCGCTGCTGATCGTCGACACTTATGTGTTCAAGAAGTTCACAGCCTACAGCCTGCGCAATCTGGTCGCCGGCGCGACCCAGAAAGAGCCGACGATACTGCCGGGCGCCGTCACCTATGAGGACGACGCCGAGGAAGAAGACTTTCGCCAGGTCACCGCCGAGGTGTTTCGGCGTCCCCCCGGCGCCAAGCCCGGCCAGCGCGGCGAGTGGGTCAAGGTCGAGGGCCGCGCGAACGAACAGCTGGACCTGGACGTCTATGCCCAGGCGCTGGCCTACCAGAAGGGGCTGCAGCGCTGGGATGCGGCCCGTTGGGAGGCCGAGTTCCACGCTCGTGCCAAGGCCCCGGGCGACGATACCGAGCCGCCGCTTCTGGCACTGGCGGCGGAGCCCGCCACCCCCCGGGCCGAGCCTGTGGGCAATGACAGTGACGAACGCCGTCCGTCCGGGCGTCGATTCTTTGGCAAGAGGAGCTGACGATGGCGCTTAGCTCATCCGACCAGGCTCGCCTGGACAGTCTGCGCGCCGCGCGGGACCACCTGATCAGCGGTCGTGCCGTGGCAGAGGTCCAGTCTGGCGGCCGCTCCAAAAAGTTTGCCCAGGCCGACATGGATGAGCTGAAGGCGGAGATCCGGGGCCTTGAGGTCCGGTCTTCGTCCTCTGGCCGCTCGCGCGGCGCTGTCACCTTCCGGTTCATCCGATGAGCGGCGGAACCTTCGGCCTGGTGGGCCAGCCCTATACAGCCCCGTCTCGCGTGGCTTCGGCCGACACGGGGCTGGATCGTCCCCACGAGGGTGCTCGCCGCCACGGGACCTTCATGGCGAACTGGCGGCCCGGCATCCGCTCGGCCAATGCGGACTGGCTGGGTGACCGCAATGAGGTGGTCGCGCGCCAGCGTGACATCGGCCGCAATGAGGGTGTCGGGGCTTCGGCCTCGATGCGGATCGTCAACTCGGCCGTCGGCTTCCGGTGGGACTTCACGTCCAAGCCGAACTGGAAGGCGCTGGGCATCACCTATGAAGCCGCCCGTGAGCTGGGCAGCCAGATCGATGCCCTGTGGGAGCAGTACGCCTACGGCATCCACTTCCAGGCCGACGCCACCCGTATGCTGACCTTCGGCCAGCTGCTGCGGGCTTCGGCGGCCCACATCGTCAATGACGGCGAAATGCTTGGCCTGATTGAATGGGCGGCGGATGAACCGACCCGGTTCCGGACCCGGCTTCGCCTGGTCGACCCGGACCGCCTGTCGAACCCCAACGGTCGGGCCGATGGGTCGCGCCTGCCCAACGGCAACACGATCGCGGGCGGTGTGGAGAAGACCCCGACCGAGATCCCGGTGCGATACTGGATCCGCGAGGGCCACCCGTCCGACGTCGGCGGCCATACGGCCATGCGCTGGATGCCGTGGGAGCGATATGCGACGAACCTGGGCCGCCCCCAGGTACTTCACGCCTTCGACTATCTGAGGGCCGGCCAGACCCGGGGCGTGACCCGGTTCGCCGCCTGTCTGAAGCTGTTCAAGAGCTTCAG
>CAXICH010000010.1:0-21964 GCA_964022245.1 uncultured Alphaproteobacteria bacterium | reverse complement strand
AGCGGACGCGGACGCCCTGTTCGTGCATGTATTCCGTCAGGTCCTCGGCCATCTTCTTGGTCAGGACGGTGACGAGGGAGCGATAGCCGGCGCGCGCGGTGGCCTTCACCTCATCGATGACGTCATCGACCTGGTTGCGGGTGGGGTCGCTGACGGGGCGGATCTCTACGGGTGGGTCGATCAGGCCGGTGGGGCGGATGACCTGTTCGGTGAAGACGCCGCCGGTCTGGGTCATTTCCCACGGGCCGGGGGTGGCGCTGACCAGCACCGTCTGGGGGCGCATGGCGTCCCATTCCTCGAACTTCAGCGGGCGGTTGTCGATGCAGGAGGGCAGGCGGAAGCCGTATTCGGCCAGCGTCGACTTGCGCTTGTAGTCGCCGCGGAACATGCCGTTGATCTGGCCGATGGTGACGTGGCTCTCGTCGACGAACAGCAGGGCGTTGTCGGGGATGTATTCGAAGAAGGTGGGCGGGGGCTCGCCGGGGCTGCGGCCGGTCAGCCAGCGGCTGTAGTTCTCGATGCCGGCACAGGCGCCGGTGGCCTCCATCATCTCGAGGTCGAAGCGGGTGCGCTGCTCCAGCCGCTGGGCCTCCAGCAGCTTGCCGTTCTCGTTCATCCAGTCGAGCGTCTCCTTCAGCTCGGCCTTGATGCCGTCGATGGCCTGTTTCAGCGTCGGGCGCGGGGTGACGTAGTGGCTGGCGGCATAGACGGTGATGGTGTCGAGGTCGGCGGTCTTCTTGCCGGTCAGGGGGTCGAACTCGTGGATCGACTCGATCTCGTCTCCGAACAGGCTGAGGCGCCAGGCCCGGTCCTCGAGGTGGACGGGGAAGATCTCGATGGTGTCGCCGCGCTTCCTGAACATGCCGCGCTCGAACGTCAGGTCGTTGCGCTTGTACTGCAGGGCGATCAGGTCGGCGCGCAGCTTGGCCTCGTCGATCTGGTCGCCGACGTTCAGGGTGAAGGTCATGGCCGTATAGGTCTCGACCGAGCCGATGCCGTAGATACAGCTGACCGAGGCCACCACGATCACATCGTCCCGCTCCAGAATGGCCCGCGTCGCCGCATGCCGCATCCGGTCGATCTGCTCGTTTATGGACGAGTCTTTTTCGATGTAAGTGTCTGTTCTGGGTACATAAGCTTCGGGCTGGTAGTAGTCGTAGTAGCTGACGAAATACTCGACGGCATTGTCGGGGAAGAAGGCCTTGAACTCGCTGTACAGCTGGGCGGCGAGGGTCTTGTTGGGGGCCAGGATCAGGGCCGGGCGCTGGGTCTGCTCGATGACCTTGGCCATGGTGAAGGTCTTGCCCGAGCCGGTCACGCCCAGCAGCACCTGATCGCGCTCGCCCGCCGAGGCCTGTTCGACCAGTTCGGCGATGGCGGCGGGCTGGTCGCCGGCGGGGGTGTATTTGGTCTCCAGCCGGAAGGGCCGCGAGACCTTGTCCGTCGGGCGCGAGGGCCGGTGCGGCACCCAGTCGGCCGGGGCGCCCGGCGCCTCCTCGGGCGTCAGGCGCGGCCCGGTGACCGGCGCGAACATGGGCGGGGTGCCGGAAAAGGCCGCCGGGGCCTCGGACACACCGGTGGCAGAGCGGGACGAGCGGGGAGAACGGGCCATGAACAGCAAGGTAGTGCGCTGACTGGCCTGCGGCTAGGGGGCGCGGGCGTCAGAAGCCGGGCGCCATCCGCCCCCAGCTTTCCCGACGGCCGACCGCCTCGATCGCCGCGATCACATCCGGACGGGCGAGCACGGCCTCCCGGAAGGCGACGCGGCGCAGCGATCCCGGCGTGGTCTCGGACGAGGGCGTGAAGATCTGGACCCCGTACAGGGCGCCGAGCCGCTCGCGCGGATCCTGCAGCAGGGCGATCAGGGCCGCGGCGGCCGCGTCCTCGTCGCCGACGCAGGCATAGACGCCCCAGGTCGAATCCGGGGCGACGGTGGGGTTTTCCTCGATAAAGGCGATCTCGGCCCGGGCCGCGTCGAGGTCGCCCAGCGCCGCATGGGCGCAGGCCCGCACCTCGGCCAGCTGGACGCGGCCGTAGGGCGCCAGACGGCCGGCCGTGACGTCGAGGGTGGCCTCGAGCGCATCCGCGGGCCGGTCCAGCTTGACGTACAGATTGCCCAGATTGATGGCGTGGCTGACGTTGACCTCGCCGCCCTCGGGCCGGCGGGCCGCCCGCCGCAGGTCCGCCAGACCGCCCTCGAGGTCGCCCCTGTCGATGCGGATCCGCGAGCGGGTGTCCAGCGCCCAGATGAAGTCGTCGGGATCGACAGCGGCCTCGCCCGGCTTGCGGTCGCGCTCGGCGCCGGCGATCTCGCGATCGAGAATCTGCAGGGCCTCGTCCAGCCGTCCCTCATCGTGAAGCATCGAGGCATAGAGGTTCCAGTCGGACAGGCTCGCTTCCGGGGCCTCGGTGGCCTGCCGGGCCTCCTCGAGTTCCGCGGCCGCGGCGCCCTCGATCTCGAACAGATCGGGGTGCCGGGCCCGCAGGCCGTCAAACCGCCGGTCCGTGCTCATGATCAGACGGGGGGTCGACCCGTCGATCCGCGTCACGAAGGCCAGGGCCTGGTCCGCCTTGCCGCCGTCAAGAAGCCAGGCGGCGTGGGCCATCCAGAACCACCCGCCCGGATCCTCCCAGCCCGCGTCGGTCAGGGCCTCGATCAGACGGCCCTGGGGCTCGGGATAGTCATCGGCTGCCCTCATGATCTGCGAGATCCAGCCTTCCGGGGCCTCGGTCACGATCGCGGGGTACATCCGCGCCACCTGGGCGAGGGATGTCACGGCATCGACCGGCTCGTCCGCCAGGTGCGCAGACAGGGTCCGTCCCCACCAGTCCCCCCAGACCGCATCGTCCGCCTCGGTGACGCGGCGCCAGTCCCGCCACGAGCGGTCGACGCGTCCTGTCTCGTCCGCCACCCCGGCGATCAGGCGGTACACCTGCGTCTGCATGGCGTCCGGAATCTCCTTGAACGCGGGGTCGACGACGACAGCATCCAGCGCCCGCAGCGCCTCGTCATAATCGCCTTGCTCAAGGGCCTGCAGGGCCAGGATCAGCTTGTCCTGGATCGCCCGCATGGCGGGGGAGAGGGGGGCCGCCTGGGACGGAGGCTTCTGGGCCAGGGCGGGGGTCGGGACCGCCAGGGTTACGGCGAGCAGGACGAGCGGAACGGCGAGAAAACGGGACATGCAGGCACCCTGCCAAACGGTCCTGCCCGTGGCAATGCGGCGCAAGCCTGCGTGCCCCGCCGCCGAATCCCGCTACCCTCCCGGCCCATGAGACAGACGCGACTGATCCTCGGGCTGGGCCTGCTGGTGCTGGCATCGTGCGGGCGGGCCAATCCGCCGCCGCCGGGGTGGGGCGATCCGGGGCGGGGGCGGATTCCGGCGCCGGCCCAGCCGCCGGCGAATGCGCCGGTCAGTGTGGCACTGGCGTCCGGCCTGATCGACCAGCGGCCGGATCGCGGCATGCGCGAGCGGGTGGATGCGGCGGGGGCGGATCTGGCGGTCTGTCGCGCCGAGCTGGAGGCCGCGCGGGTGACCTTTACCCCCGTGCCCGACCGGGTGGATTCGGACACCTGTGGCCTGGCGGGGGCGGGCACGCTGGACATCGACCGGGGCACGGTGGCGCGGCTGTCGCCTGCGGGGCCGGTGATGACCTGCCAGACGGCGCTGGCCCTGTCGGCGTGGCGGCGGCAGGTGGTCGAGCCGGCGGCGCGCGAGATCCTCGGCCAGGACGTGGTCGATATCGTCCACTATGGCACCTACGCCTGTCGCTCGGTTTCCAACCGGCCGGGCGCGCGGCCCAGCGCCCATTCGCGCGCGGCGGCGGTGGACTTTGCCGGGGTCATCCTGCGCGACGGCACGCGGGTGATGGTCAAGCAGGACTGGTACGGCGACGGGCCGGAAGCGCGGTTCCTGAAGCGCATCCGCGACGAGGGCTGCTGGATCTTCAGCACCGTGCTGAGCCCCGACTATGACGCGCCGCACCAGGACCACCTGCATCTGGAGCCGGGGGGGCGGGCCTTCTGTAGATGAGGGAGGGCTGACGGCCTTGACGTGACTGTGCCGCGAACGGCAGCGGCCGGTTTCGGGAGCCGCGTCTTTGACGGCTGTCGACCCATAGGGGACGTTGACTCACCGACTGGCCGAGGCCAGTCGTTCATCTATGAGAACGCGCACGAAGGTCGCCATTGGAGTTGCCCTCGCCATTGCGGCTGCGGCCCTTGGGCGGTTTGTTGCCCACGACTGGCTAACGGTTGATAGCTGCTACGACAGTGGCGGCGTGTATCTCGACGAGATCAAAGAATGTTCCCACTCTCAGGCCGAGGTCGATCTGTATCGGCCTGAGTGATCTGCCAGGCGTCCGCTTCCCACCCCTAGGCGACCGTCGGCTTCCGACCCAAAGCGGACGCTCAGTTGAACTGTCTCAGCCTTTAGCAGGCTCCTCACTGGACGGACATTCTGGGCTTGAGAACATGGACCTGCCGACCGGGTAGAACACCTCGTGTCCACGTTCCAGTCCGGTGGAGAAGTTGATCCATCGCACGCCGCATTCGGGGCTGTAGGCGTAAGAATAGCTCTCCCGACCATCTCTTAGTGCGGCGACTACCACGCCCTTTTCATCCTCGGACACGAGCTGAAGTTCGTAAGCTCCGAAGCGCCATGCCCTTGCACCCTGAGGCGGTCGCATGAGCGGGGTGTCGCCTTCCAGTGCGACGCATGACGTTACGTCCGCATTGCATGGCAGCAGCCGTCCTCCGATGTCGGAACTACGCCTGACGTCATCCATGTGACCGTAGTTGAGGTAATATCCGTCTTCCCAAAACAGCGCGATTATCCGCCCGTACTGGTTCGACTTGAAGACTGCGCCGTCGCCTCGATACAGGATCGGATTACCATCCTTGTGGACCGCGACAGACAGCGCCAACACTGTTCCGACGACCAGAACAATGAACAGCAGAGGGGTTAGGCGCAGCGGCGTTCGGGCTTGGTCCATACCCCTCTCCTTGATGGCGGCCTCAATTCTCAAATTGTCCATTGGAGCTTTCCGGTCAACGTCCGCTCTCCACCCTCTGGCGTAAGGCTGCTATCGACCCATAGCGCACGGTGCGGGATGGATGGTATTCTGCTGGTCTGGAGGAAGCGATGACAAAGCTATCCCTTTCCGCGTTGTCCCTTCTCGGGCTGCTACTCGCCTGTTCCCCGTCGCCTCGCGAGCCTCTCGCTGCTCGCCAGCTTCCAACTCCGCAGAACCTCCCGCACAAAACCAATGAAGACTGCGAATGCCTCCAGCAGAACACTTGCAAGCTGCTTGAGGCTTGGGCTGGCTCACCGGAAGTTCGCAACCTGACCTGCCGTTGGGTCGAAACGAATGAAGTCGCTCAGTGCGATTTCGAAGAGCGATGGGTCTACGCCAACAAAAACGCAGAGCCTTGGCAGGCGCGTTCCCTTCGAGCCGTGCCCATGACAGATGGCGGATGGTGTTCAATCGACAAGGTCCGCTAACCCCC
Organism: uncultured Alphaproteobacteria bacterium; assembly: GCA_964022245.1. Lineage (GTDB taxonomy): Bacteria > Pseudomonadota > Alphaproteobacteria > Caulobacterales > Caulobacteraceae > Brevundimonas. The sequence continues at coordinate 16,458 of CAXICH010000010.1, read as the reverse complement.
CATAGCAGACAGGCGAAGAGTCCGCTTTCGGGCGGGCTGTCGCTCGCGGTGCGACCGTTCGCTGTTTGAAGGCCTGGTCCTGCTCTGATCCGCATGATCCTGTGGACGCAGCAACCCGGTGCCTTGGCCAGAGGTGGGGGAGGCTGGATGGAAGGGCTCGGTCGGCGAACGGGTGAGGTCGAGCCTTGCACAAGGACCGGGTCCCCGCTTCGCGCGGGGATGAGCGGAGGGGCTCGGGACGCTGTCTTGCGGCTGGACGGGATGCAGCGAGGGTGGCAGGTCTGTCGAAGGGACTGGCCTCCGGGGGAACCCATGCTTGCGCTGATTGCGACACTCTCCGCTGCGTTGATGGTCACGGCTGCCGGGGCGCCGGGGCGCGCGCCCGTGGATCCGGTCGCCGACTTCCTGCGCGCCGCCGACGGGAATGACCTTGCCGCGATGGAAGCGGTCATGGACAGGGGCGGTCCAGGCTTTTTGTCCAAGGTCAGCAACTGCTATCTGAGACGCGTCTACCAGACGCCGGACGGCATAACGGCGGCGTGGATGTGTCGTGAGGGGCCCGCGCGCTCGAGGGTCGTCATGGGACGCCTCGGCCTGACAGCTGAGAACACGGTGTCGGTCGTGGTTGTGCGGGAAGAGGTCAATGACAGACCGGCTCCGGACCGCGCCGGGTCGGCCTTTGCGGATTAGGCCGGTCAACACCCGCTCACAGGCCGAGGGCCTGATCCCCGCCTTGTACGGGATGCCGATGCCTGCCCAACCCGAGACCCGCCCGACCGTCGTGTTCGACACGGACTGTGTGTTATGCAGCGGGATGGTTCAGTTTGTCCTGGCGCACGAGCGCGGGCCGGACCTGCAATTTGTGGGGGCCTGGTCGGCGACAGGGACAGAGATGGCGGAGCGCCACGGGTTCACCCGGGCCGACCTGAACGACACCTTTCTGGTCATTGAGGACGGGCGGGCCCTGACGCGGTCGGACGCGGGGATCGCGATTGCCCGAACGCTGCGGCGGCCGTGGGGCTGGCTGGCCGGGCTGAGGGTCATCCCGAGGCCGCTCCGCGACGCGATCTACGGGTACGTCGCGCGGCACCGGTACCGGTGGTTCGGCAGGCGCCCGTCCTGTGTGGTGGTCGAGCCCCGGCACCGGGACCGGTTCCTGGACCTGGGTCCCCCGTCCTGAAAGCCCCGGCCCCGGGAGAGGCTTGACTCCGTGTAACCTTGAGGTGATATGTAACCCACGGGTGACATTGATCCGGAGGAGAGACCGTCATGATGACAATGACCGACCAGGAGCGCGCGCAGGAAGGCCGGGCGCGCCGGTGGAAGCTGATGGCGGCGCTGGGCGCGCTGGTCATCGGGGTGGCGATGGCGGCGGTGGGCTGGGGCTATTTCCGGGCCGGGATCAGCGCCGGCGGGGCGGTGGCCGGGGTGATCGGCTGTGGCGTGGGGCTTGCGGTGGTGGGGGCGTTCAAGGCGTGGGCGCTGAGGCCCTGGAACCGTCGGTGGCAGGCCGAGCCGGTACAGGTCCGACGCGACCGGCTGCAGGCGCGGCGCAACGGGATCCTGTGGGCGTTTCCGGTGGCCAGCCTGTTCTTCCTGGCGGTGTCGTACCAGGCCTGGGGCGGGATCGAGGCGGGCGATGACGGCGTGGTCGACTATATCCAGCTGGGCCTGCCGGTGCTGTATGCCTGGGTGGTGAGCATGGTGGTGCTGGGCTGGGACTTCCAGTCGCGGACGCAGCGCAAATATCTGGATGACGAGTTGACCGGGGCCCTGCGCGCGCGGGCGCTGGGAGCGGCGTTCGTGGTCTTGATGGCGAGCGGCACGGTGGCCGCCGGGGTCAGCCTGTGGCGGCCGGAGTGGAGCCCGCTGGCGATCATCACGGCGCTGACGCTGGGCGGGGCGGCGGCCGGGCTGCGCTTCGCCTGGCTGGATCGCGAGGCGGGCCTGCCGGAGCGCGCCGATGGGTGACCCGCGGCTGGGGTCGCACCTGAAGGCCATCCGCACCGCCGCCGGCCTGACCCAGGCCGAGCTGGCCGAGCGGGCGGGCGTGTCGAGAAAGACCATCAATACGGTCGAGAACGGAGTGTTCATCCCCTCGACCCTGCTGGCGCTGGACCTGGCCCGGGCGCTGGGGGTGACGGTCGAGGCGCTGTTCTATCTGAAGGACTGAGGGAGGCCGACCATGACCGTCCGGTTTGAGGATACCTATCCGGGCTCGAAGGCCTTTCTGGAACTGAGGCCGTCGGCGGGCAAGGGTCAGTCGCTGTCGGGGTTGAACACCTGGGGAGCGGCCGCGGTGACCCCGTAGTGTTCGGCGTAGGCGGGATCCAGCTTGTAGCCCGAGGGCGTCCGGATGAGATGACGAGCGAGCGGAATATTCCCGCCCGGCAGGACCGGAAGGGCGATGGTTTCAGGCCAGCGTCGCAGGATACGGCGCATCAGCCGCTCCCGGAACTGCGCGGCCTGCGCCATGTCCTCGCCTTTGGCAAAGGTGATCCAGGCGCGTCCCAGATGATCGGCTCCGTCCATGATCGTCACTTCGGGTAAAGCGTTCTCCGCCCCTCGCCAGACCGTTGCGTTGACGGTTCTTCTGGCCTGCGGAATGGCCTCGCTGACATCCCGGAGCTTTTCGTCGCTGGCTGCGTAGAGCTGGAGGCCGTCCGCCTCCGCTTCCTGCCGGACGAGGGTGAGCAATTCGGTCCTGTCCGAGGCGGTGGGGACCGGGATCTCAAACGCCGCTACGGTGTCCAAGCTTTCAGGCTGGGGTGCAACGCACCCTGCAATGCCAAGCAAAACGCCGATCAACAGGCCCCGCCACATCAGGGAACACTAGGCGCGAAGGGAGGGGTGTCAACGGCCACTTCTGTCGGCGGGTCGGCCCCTTCCAGATCCGGGGCGATGCCCCGTCCCTTGACTCGCTCATACAGTATGTCGCATACACTGTGTGTCACACACTATGTGACGCGAGTGGAGCGGGTCCTTGGGCGAGACCGATCTTTATGAGGCGATGCGGCTGGAGCTCAGGCGAGGGTCGCTGGTGCTGGCGGTTCTGGCGCGGCTGAAGACCGAACAGTACGGCTATTCCCTGCGCGTGGCGCTGGGCGAGGACGGGCTGGAGATGGAGGAATCGACCCTCTATCCGCTGCTGCGCCGGCTGGAGAGCCAGGGTCTGCTGACCAGCGAATGGCGCGAGGAAGAGCGCCGCAAGAAACGCTTTTACCGGCTGTCGCCCGCGGGCGCGGCCATGCTGGGCCGGCTTGAGGCCGAATGGCGCAGGCTGTCGGCCTCGCTGGACCGAATTCTGTGATTACGGAGGGGACGATGGACCTGATTGAACGCTATCTGAAGGCTGTGGGGGCGCAGCTGCCCGCCGCCGGCCGCGAGGACATTCTGGCGGAGCTGCGCGACCTGCTGATGAGTCGGGTCGAGGAGCGCGAGGCCGAGCTGGGTCGGCCGCTGACCGAGGTCGAGGTGGAGGCGCTGCTGCGCGAGGTGGGGCATCCGCTGACGGTGGCCGCCCGCTATGGCGCCGGGCCGCAGCATGTGGTCGGGCCCGAGCTCTATCCCTGGTGGCTGTTCGGGGTGAAGACGGCGCTGACGGTGCTGGTGCTGATCACGATTGTGGGGGCGGTGGCGCGCATCCTGTTCGGCGGGGCCGAGGTGGGTCAGGCGATCGGCCAGGCCTTTGCCGGCCTGTTCTCGAGCGGACTGACGGTGGTCGGGCTGGCGACACTGGCGGGCTTCATCATCGAGCGTCAGGCGGACAAGCCGGCCTTCCTGACCGAATGGCGGGCCCGGGATCTGGGCATGTTCGAGGTGGGCGTGTTCAGCCGCAGCTGGTGGGATTCGCTGCACGAAAAGAGCGGCGGCGGGACCTTGGATGACACCGACAAGGCGCTCGCGGAGGCGATGCCGAAGATGTCGCCGACGGCGGGCGCGCTGGGCAGTGCCACGGCCTGGGGGATCTTCCTCCTGTGGTGGTCGGGCCTGCTGGGGCTGGGCTTCCGGCCCGAGGATCTGGGCGGTGAGCTGGTGCGCGGCGGGGTCGACTATGGCCTGCTGTTCGCAGAGACGGTGACACTGCTGTACTGGCCGGTGGTGGTCCTGGCGGCGGCGCAGGGTGTGTTCCACCTGCTGCGGGCCCTGACCGGATCGCCGGTGCGACTGACGGCCTTCGGCGATGTCTTGTTTCGCGGCGCGTCCCTGACGCTACTGGGCTGGATCTGGCTGTATTCGCCCTTTGCGTCGCTGCTTCGCCTGGACAGCGTCGGGGACCTGATCGACCGCACCGAGACGTTGATCCGCACGGGCGAGGGGGCCGGAACCGTGCTGATCCTGATCTTCGTTGTGATCGTTGTGAGCGAGGTGTCAGGTCTGCTGATGGCGTTGAAGAGGCTGCTGGTCGGCAAGTAGGGCTTGCCCCCGGGCTCAGGCGTCGCCATTCACGAGGGATGACCGAGGCCCTGAGACTGCTCACCCAGATGAACCCGTGGCTGGCGCTGGCGATTGCCGGACTGCTGGAGGTGGGCTGGGCCTCGGGCTTCAAATATGTCGGGCCGCAGCGGCCGTTCGTCAGCCTGCTGGTCGGGATCGCCATGCTGGCCAGTTTCGCCTTCCTGTGGCTGGCGACGCAGAAGCTGCCGATCGGCACGGCCTATGGCGTCTGGACCGGCATCGGGGCGGTGGGCGCGGCGACCGTCGGCATCCTGGCGTATGGTGAGCCGGCGACAGCGATCCGGCTGGTGTGCATCGTCCTGATCGTGGCGGGCATCGTCGGGCTGAAGCTGTTCTCGGGAGCCACCGTATGAGCCGCGGCAGAGTGCTCATAATCGCCGGGTCTGACTCCGGCGGCGGTGCGGGTCTGCAGGCCGACATCAAGACGGTGACCATGCTGGGGGGCTTTGCCGCGACGGCGGTGACGGCCATCACGGTGCAGAACACCCTGGGCGTCCATGGCGTCCATGCGCTGCCGGTCAGCCTGATCCGCGACCAGGCCCGGGCGGTGCTGAACGACATCGGCACCGATGTGATCAAGACCGGCATGCTGGGCAGCGTCGAGGTGGTCGAGGCGGTCGCCGATATCCTCGACGGCGCGGGCGTCCCCGCAGTCGTCGATCCGGTCATGGTGGCCAAGGGCGGGGCGAGCCTGTTGCCGGATTTGGCGATCGACGCCGTGCGCACCCGGATGGTGCCGCGCGCGGCCCTGCTGACCCCCAATGCGCCGGAGGCCGAGGCCCTGACCGGTATTGCGGTCGCCGATCTGGACGGCCAGCGCCGGGCGGGCGAGGCCCTGCTGGAAATGGGCGCCGGCGCCGTGCTGATGAAGGGCGGCCATGTGCCGGGCGAGCGCGTGCTGGACCTGCTGCTGACCGGACGCGGCGAGACGGTGCTGGAGGGCGAGCGCGTCGAGACGCGTCACACCCATGGCACGGGCTGTACCCTGGCCAGCGCCTGTGCGGCGGGCCTCGCGCAGGGCCAGACGATGGAGGCGGCGGTGGCCAGCGCCTGGGCCTATGTGGCCGAGGCGATCCGTCGCGCGCCGGGGCTGGGGCAGGGGCATGGACCCCTGGACCACGGCTGGCCGGTGCGCGACCGATGAGCGATCTGGCGACCCGGCTTGAAGCCATCGTCCGGGCCGATCCCGAGCTGATGACGGTGCTGGAGGGGGTGCGGGCCGAGGGGTTGAACGACTGGCTGGTCTTTTCCGGCGCGGTCTATCAGAGCGTCTGGAACCACCTGACGAGGCGGCCCGCCGGGCACGGGATCAAGGATTTTGACGTCGGCTACTTTGATGATGACTACAGCTGGGATGCCGAGGATGCAGTCATCCGCCGGGTCGCCGCGCGCTTTGACGAGCCGCTGAAAAGCCGCGTCGAGGTGCGGAACCAGCGCCGGGTGTCGGAGTGGTTTCCGCAAAAGTTCGGCCAGCCCTGGCCGCCGGTCAACCAGACGGCCGAGGCCCTGTCGCGGTTCGTTGCTCCCGCCTTTGCCGTCGGGGTGCGGCTGGAGGCTGGCGACCGGCTGACGGTCGAGGCGCCCTTTGGTCTGGATGATGTGTTCGCCATGATCCTGCGCCCCAATCCGACCCGGCCGCTGGCCGCCGACTGGGACCGGGTGATCGAGAAGCTGACGGCCCGCTGGCCGGAACTGACCGTGGAGCGCGACCAATGAGACAGTGGACGGTGGATGCCTTTGCTGCGCGCCCCTTCATGGGCAATGGCGCCTGTGTGGTCGAGCCGCAGCTGGAATGGCGCGACGACGGCTGGATGCAGGCGCTGGCACGCGAGAACAATCTGTCGGAGACCGCCTTCCTGACGCGCACCGACCGGCCCGACCGTTTCAGCCTGCGCTGGTTCACTCCGGGGCGCGAGGTCGATCTGTGCGGCCATGCGACGCTGGCCTCGGCCCATGTGCTGCTGGGCGAGCTGGCGCTGGATGTCGAGGCGGTGACGTTCGACACAGCCTCGGGCCCGCTGATCGTGAGGCGAGGTCAGGGGAAAGATGCCTATGAGATGGACTTTCCCGCCGATCCGCCGCGCCGCGCGGGCCCGGTCGCGGGTCTGGCCGAGGCGCTGGGGGCCGAGCCGGTCGAGGTCTGGGCCGCCCGATATCTGGTGGTGATGCTGAAGGATGCGGCGACGGTGCGCAGCCTGACCCCTGACATCGCGGCGCTGAATGCCCTGGTCAGCCCAGCCGGAGAACCCGGCGAGGTGATCATCTGCGCCCCCGCCGACCCGGACGATCCGTATGACGTCGTGGACCGGTTCTTTGCCCCCGGCTGTGGCGTACCCGAGGACCCGGCCACCGGCTCGGCCCACTGTATCCTCGCCCCCCTCTGGACCGACCGGCTGGGCCGCGCGAGGGTGGACTTCTTTCAGGCCTTCCCCACGCGCGGCGGCGCCATCACCACCGAGATGCGCGGCGACCGGGTGATCCTGACCGGACAGGCGGTGACGACGGTGGAGAGCCGGTTGAGGGTGTAGGGTGGTGTCTGAAACGGGTGTTGTCGTCGAACGATACGAGAACAGTTATGGACTTTTTAATCGACCACACCTAGATTTGGCCCAAATGGACTGGGGTTTCTCGGTCGGCGTGGGGCTCCCGGTTTTGCCGGGGGCCTTTCTGCTATCAGGGGAATGACTTCATTCCGCCGAGAGCCAGCTTAGGGCGGATGACGTCGAAAGCGCGGTTCTCCTGTAAAGGACGAAGGACCTTCAGTCCGATAGGCCGCGCCATGAGATCGGCTAGCTGCAATCCGGACGAGTTGGACTTCTTGTCTACGAAGATTGGCTCCCATTCCATCACGCGAAAGTCGGGCTGCTTGTACCCCCAGTTGGCTTGGTTGGCAGCGATCCGGCGGAAATGAAGCTCCAGTTCAGCATCTTCCTTCTTGCCGCGACTTTCGAAGACGACATGGATCCGTTTCCCTCCTGACCCAGCTGTCGGAGACGCCTGAGCAGTGTCTCCATGCAGAAATGCAGAGCGATTTCGTAGGGGCTCCAAGGATCGGCATACTTCTGTGCAAGGCGGACCTTGTGGATCACCGCAGCGATCACATCGATTTCCGCACTCGAGACGATGCCGTTCATGCGGTCCAGAAACGTCTCGCGAACAGCGGCGTCGACTTGAAGGAATGCAAACTCCTTCTGTTGTCGACGGATATCGCGTTCATGCAGAACAAGCTGGTCGTGCCCCATGAAATCAAACTTCAGACGCTGTAGTCGGGGGACAATGCGATCTGCGTAATCCGCCTTGGATGAGAGGACGCAGTTCAGGACGAAGACCGGGAACGTCGGATCTGGCCCGTCGAGCACCGGGGAGCCACTCTCGTCGGCGAATATAATGTAATCAGAAAACTCCACCCCCACACTCCCTATGGAAACAGCGCCCGCACCGGATCGTCATAGGTCAGGATCACCCGGGCGTTCGACGGCACTGGCAGTCGCGTGATCGTGGGGTTGAGGCGGCCGTTGACCGACAGGCGAACCTCGTAATCCGGTCCGGGCCCGTCATCGGCCATGGCGCTGAGCTCGGACCAGCCGTGGCTACGCGAGGGCAGGACGCGGATCGGTGGGTTCATCACGGTCGCCTGCGTCACCATGCGCCACGACTGCCCCCGCGGCGTCAGGACCCACAGCGAACATCCGCCAGACCCGCACCAGTCACCGGTCATCAGCACCACAGCCTCGCGCCGGTCATCGCCGTTCAGGTCAACAAGGGCCGCCCGATAGCCGGTGTCCGCGTCGACTTGGCCCCACCGGCCGGAGATATAGGTCTGGAGGGAGATGCGGAGGCGGGCGTATTCGGCCGCCTCGTCCTGACCTTGGGACAGTGATGTGCCGCCGGTGGCTCCCGTCCCGATGACGGCGGCGAGCAGGATCGCTGCGGGTGTTCGGGCCGTACGCATGCCGAACTCTGGCATGATCGCGGTCCGCTCTCCAGCCGGGTCTGCTATGAGAGGGCGACACGGTCGGCATCGCGGGGAGGCGCGGAAATGATCAGGGGGCTGATTCTGACGGTGGCTGTCGTCGCCTCACCGTCTTTGGCGGGGTGTGCGGGATCGCCGCCTGCTGCTGTGACGAGTGCCGGGGCCGCCTGCACCGTGGCGACGGCGCGGGTGACGGCGGCGCGTGGCCTGCCGCTCGGACACGTTGCGTCGTGCGACCCGGTCCGGGCGGAAGACAGCCCTGCCGGCTACCATGTTCTGGGCCTCCGCGCGGTCTGCAACCAGGACCTGTGCGGCAGCACCCTGATGGGCTGGTTCGCGGTCGAGACGGCCACGGGCGCGGTGTTCGAATGGGATGTCGCCGAGAGCCGGATCGGCGCCGGGGTGGGAGGTGAGTGACGCGGTCTATCCCGACGCAGGGTCGGGGTCGGGCCTGGGCCAGACCCTGCCCGAGGACCGCTATCTGAAGCCCGGCACGCCGGTGCGCCTGACCTATTCTGCCGAAGGGGACCCGGAAGGACGACTGACTTTCGAGGACGGGGTCGTCGTCCACTGCTGGTGGGACGACGACATCGAAGGCCATGATTGCTATGTCGCCTTTTTCGGTGACGCCATCCCCTCGGGCAGACCGGAAAGCGAACCCTATGTCCTGCGCTGTACCTCAGCCTCCCTGGTTGTGCTTGCACCGCCGTCCTGGGCCCTGAAGCTGGACGAGCGCGCCCGGGAAGAAGATCGTGCGGAGCAGTCCAGGGGCAACTATCACCTCTGGACCCTGGCCTTCGTGGCCATACCGCCACTGATCGGGCTGGTGTGGAAGTTGTTTAGCTGATCGGGGATGAGCGCATGACGGATCGCAAGGGGCGGTGGGGCTGGTTGGCGGCCTGTTTCCTCGTCGGTGTCTTTTCCTCTGTCGTCGGGGCCATGTGGCTGTTGGCGGTGGATGGCATGTTCCAGTCCGAAGGCGCGACGATAAGCAGTTCGCTTGTGGTGGCCTTCGGCCTGCCGGTGCTGTTCGCCATGGTCTGGCCGGGACGATCAGGGACCCGTCTGGAGGGCGGCGCGTTCGGCGTGGTCGGCAGCGGCCTCGGGTTGTTCGCGCTCGCCGTGCTCGTAGAGATGATGCACCAGGCCGGGTGAGGTCTGACAAGGGCTAGGTCCCCACAAAGAAGGGGCGCGACCGTTTCCGCTCGCGCGCCCAATTCGTGAAAAAGAAGGGGCGCGATCCTTGCGGATCGCGCCCCGGGGGCAGGCCCCGACGAGGGGAGGGGTGGGGCCTGCGGAGGCGGGCCCTTGGGCGCCGCCTTATGGCCTAGCGGTAGCCGCGGCCGCGGCGGTCGTCGCGATCGCGACGCTCGTAGCGGATACGGGCCTCAAGCACATCGAAACGGCGGTCGAGGTCCTGACGTTCCCAGCGGCTGATGCCGTTGCGGCGATAGTTCGCCTCGAGCCGGGCCAGCTGGTTGAACTCGCGGCGCAGGGACTGGGCCTCGCGACGGGTCAGCTGGCCATTGCGGACGCCCTGGTCGATGCGGCGGTCCAGCTGACGCTGGCGTTGGTTGATCGACACCCAGTCGCGCTCATAGCGGTCATAACCGGGCGCATAGCCGGGCGCATAGGCCGGAGCCCGCGTGGTGCCGATGCTGAGGCTGAAGCTCTGGGCGGCGGCCGGCAGGGCGACCGAGGTCGCGGCCAGGGCGAGGGCGGGGATGAGCAGCTTCTTGATCATGGTCGTATCCTTTCAACGGTCGTCGTCCGGGGAGGCGACGTTGACTGCAGAAAAGCATCCTGCGGCTGAGCCCAAACTGAACAGGCCGTTTCAGGTCCGGTTCATCGGCATGAATTCGCCTCCATGACCGTCGGCCCTCGCGCGCGAGGGGATTAAGTACGGGTTTCGGGAGAGGCGGCTGTCGCGACGGTGAAATATGTCTAGACTGGCCGTTCAGCCTCCGTTCAGAGCCCCGGGCGCAGAACCCTTTCCATGACCCGCACCCTGAAACATCGTCTGTTGAGCTGCGCCGCCACCGGCCTCGTGCTGGGGGTGATGATCGTAGCCGGCTCGGCCATGGCTGCACCGACGGCCGTGGCGTCCGTCATGCCCGACGACGGGGTGGCCGTCCTGCAGGATCAGGATCCCCGGGGCCGTCAGGACCCGCGCGGGCGGGACCGTCAGGACAGTCAACGCGAACAGCCCGCGCGCCGGGTCAGCGAGGCCGAGGCCCAGCGCATCGCCCAGTCGCGGGCAGGCGGCGCGCGTTATGTCGGCTATATGGGTATGCGCCGGGGCCAGCATGTGTTCCGTTTCGAACAGCGCGACGGCCGCGTGATTGATATCGGCGTCGACGCCGAGAGATAGGGAAAGTCCATGCGTGTTCTGCTTGTCGAGGACGACGTCGACCTGTCGCGCCAGCTGAAGGCGGCGCTGGGCGATGCCGGCTATGCGGTCGACCATGCCCCCGACGGGGAGGAAGCGCATTTTCTGGGGGACACCGAACCCTATGATGTGGTCGTGCTGGATCTGGGCCTGCCCAAGATCGACGGCGTGTCGGTGCTGGAGCGCTGGCGCCGCGAGGGCAAGACCACGCCGGTGCTGATCCTGACGGCGCGCGGGGCCTGGTCCGACAAGGTGGCCGGGTTCGATGCGGGCGCCGACGACTATCTGACCAAGCCGTTCCATACCGAAGAGCTGCTGGCGCGGCTGCGGGCGTTGCTGCGGCGCTCGGCGGGCATCGCCTCGGCGACCCTGTCGTGCGGCGGCCTGCGGCTGGATCCGCGGGCGGCACGGGCCAATGTGAACGGCGAGCCACTGCGGCTGACCAGTCTGGAATACCGGCTGCTGCACTATCTGATGATGCATCAGGGCCGGGTGATCAGCCGCACCGAGCTGGTCGAGCACCTGTACGATCAGGATTTTGACCGCGACTCCAACACCATCGAGGTGTTTGTCGGGCGGCTGAGGAAGAAGATCGGCGCCGACCGCATCGAGACGGTCCGGGGTCTGGGCTATCGGCTGACGGCCCTGCCCGGCGAGTCCGAGGCCGCGTGACCTGGCAGGTCTGGGCCGGGCGGGCGTTCGGCCGTCCCGGTCGGTCCCTGACCCGGCGCCTGATCTGGCTGGCTTCGGCCTGGATGGTGGTGGCGCTGGTGCTGACCGGCTGGGTGCTGACCAGCCAGTACCAGGAATCGGCGCTGCGCCGTATGGGCTATGCCCTGGCCGAAACCATCGACGAGGTGGTGCTGGCCACGACGGTCGTCGGAGGCCGTGTCGCCGTCGCCGAAATCCAGGATTCGCGCACGCTCCGGCCCCTGTCGGGAAAATACTGGGTGGTCGCCGAGTTCGACGGGCGGGGCGGGATGCGCATTCTTGAGCGGTCGCCGTCGCTGGCGGGCGAGGATCTGGTGATTCCGCGCGACATGCCCGCCCGTCTCGAACGGGGGCGGACCCTCAGCTATACGGCCATCGGTCCGGTCGACCGGCCACTCAGGATCGCGGCCAGCGTCAAGGTCTTGCCGGGGCGCGAACAGCCCCTGGTGTTCATGGCGGGGATGGACCGCTCCGACATCGACGCCGACACGCGGGCCTTTGCCACCTTCACCTGGATCGCCCTGCTGATCCTGGGACTGGGGCTGGTGGCCGCCGTGTTCATGCAGGTGCGGATCGGCCTGCGCCCGCTGTTCCTGCTGCGAAACGAGATCGCCGATGTGCGCAAGGGTCGCTCGGGCCGGATCGAGCGCACCTATCCGCTCGAGATCCAGCCGCTGGCCGAGCAGGTCAACCGGCTGCTGGACCATAACCAGGAGGTGGTGGAGCGCCAGCGCACCCATGTCGGCAATCTCGCCCATGCGCTGAAGACCCCCCTGTCGGTGATGCTGGCCGAGGCCGAGGGCAAGGCCGGGTCGCTGGCCGAGGTCGTCACCCGCCAGAGCGGGGTGATGAAGGACCAGGTCGATCATCACCTGCGCCGCGCCCGCGCCGCCGCCCGGGCGCAGGGTCTGGGCGAGCGGACGCCGGTCGCCGAGGTGCTGGACGAGATGGCGGTCATGCTGGAGCGCGTCTTTGCCTCGAAGGATGTCGAGATCGACTGGCGCGCGCCTGACGACCTGATGTTCCGGGGCGAGCGGCAGGACCTGCAGGAAATCCTCGGCAATCTGATCGAGAACGCCTGTAAATGGGCGACGCGGCGGGTGCGGGTCAGCGCCGGGGCGACCGGGCTGGGCCAGATGGTGGTGGTGGTCGAGGACGACGGCCCGGGGCTGGCCGAGGATCAGTGGGAGGCGGCCCTCAAGCGCGGAACCCGCATGGATGAGGATGCGCCGGGATCGGGCCTGGGTCTTTCGATCGTGGACGACCTGACGAAGGCCTATAACGGCCGGGTCGCCCTGTCGCGCAGCGAGATGGGCGGGCTGAAGGCCATGCTGGACCTGCCGGCGACCGAGGGCTGAGCCGGGCTGAAACGCTGTAACGCGGTGGACGAAATATTAACCGCGAGCCGTGAGGCTGGCGGGACGTGCTTTTCATCCGGAGCTCTTGATGGCCGGCCTGTCGGTCGCGCACCGCGCCGCCCTGGCGCATCTGATCACCCTGTGTCCCCCCGAGCTTCTGGACGGCTTGCGGCGGGCCGTTGGCGGTTGGCCGGGCGAAAAGGCCCGGGAGCTGGGCGGCATGCTGACTGAGGTTGGCCGCGAGATCCGCCGCCGCGATGTGGCGCTGGGCCCCGTCCTCCCGATGTTCCGGGTGCGGACGGATGGCATCGAGGCCCTGACCTTTCCGCCGCAGGTCCTGCCCCGTCTGTGGGCCCTCGCGCGCGAAGGTGAACAGGACCTGCTGGACCGGCTGGACCGGGACGGGCCCGAGGCGCGCACCATCGGAGACCGGCTGTGCCTCGCCGCGGCCGCTGCGGTTCGCGATCGCCCCGAAGCCGTCTGGCCGGCGAGCGTCGCCGCCGGGATGCGGGAGGCCGGGCTGGACGCGCTGGCCCGGTGTCTGGACCTCGCCCATCTGGCGCGCAAGGCGCTGAACCATCTGGAATCCTGGCTCGGCCGTCCGGACGGCGACAGCCTCGCGGAACTGCGCCTGCTGATCCGGGATGCGTCGGCCATCCACGAGGACGGTGCGCCGCGGCTGGTCGACATTCTGTTTGCCCATCTGAAGGATGCGGCGCTGGTGCTGCGGCTGGTGACCCAGACCAGCGGGTCGGCGGGTCGCGATGATTTCTTGAGCGGGTCGGAGATGGCGGTCTTCGTCGAGCGACTGATCGCGGGCGTCGAGACGCGGGCGGCACGGGTCGCTGCCTTCCGTCCCGGCCCGGATGCGGGGCCCGAGGCCGAGGCGGCCCTGGAAGATATCCGCTGGTGCACGGCGACGCTCGGCGAACTGGACGTCACCCTCGAGATGCAGCCCGGCAGCGCCTGGGGCACCGATGTCCGCGAGGCCCGGCTGAAGGTGGCCCGGCGGTTGACCGAGACGATCCGGAGCGCGCCGAAGGCGGTTGAGGCGGCCCTGCCCCTGACACGCACGACGCTGGCCGGCCGGATGACCCGCAAGGTGCCGGACCTGAACAGCGATCCGGCCTCACCGGCCCTCGCGACGGCGGCGGTGCAGCTGCGCATGCTGGGCGCCCTCCGCTCGGCCGCTGCCGTGTTCGGCTGTGAGTCAGACCGCAAACGCCAGTCCGACGCCCTGGTCGAGACGCTGAGCCGCTACGCCGATGAGGCCTTCGACCTGATCAATGGCGGAGAGGCGGAGGACCTGGACCGGGCCCTGGCGCTGATGGAGGCGGTGGCTCGGCTGCTGACCCATCTGGAGGCCAAGGAGGCCGCCCGCACGGTGCGACGCCGCGCCGCTGCGACGATTCACGGCACCGAGGTGCGCGGGGCCTCGCCCGAGGCCGCCTGATCGGCTAAACGCCGGGCATGCTGATCTTCTGGACCCTGACGGGACTGGCCTGTGCGCTTGCGGGGCTGCTGATCCTGAGCGCCGCCCGCGCGGCCGGGGGCGCGGCTGTGCCCGGGTTCGAGGAGGATCAAGCGGTCCGGGGGCGGGCGCTGGCCCGGGATCTGGACGAACTGGACCGAATGGCCGCGCGCGGCGTGCTGCCCCCGGCCGAGCGTGAGGCCGCCCGGGCCGAGGTGGCGCGTCGGCATCTGGAGGCGGACACGGGCGTCGCGGCGCCCGGGGTGGCCCCCGCGGACCGGCTGCGTCAGGCGCGCTGGGTTCTGGCCGGGACGGCGGCTTCCGCCCTTGTAGCGCTGGCCGTCTATATGGGGGTGGGCAGCCCCGGGGTCGCGGACCAGCCCTTTGCCCGGCGGGTGGCGGAATGGGCGGAAACGCCCGGCATGCTGGACGCCCCGAAGCTGGCTGCTGTGATGGAGCGTGAAGCGGCGACCCGGCCTGACAATTTCGAGGCCCAGGCCCTGCTGGGCGCGGCCCGCTTCGAGGCCGGTGACCCGATCGGCGCGGCTTCGGCGCTGCGACGCGCGGCCGGGCTTCGGCCCGACGATGCCCAGACCTGGGCGCGTCTGGGCGAGGCGCTGGTCCAGACCCAGGACGGGGTAGTCGGCAGCGACGCCGAGATGGCCTTTCTGCGGGCGCTGGAGCTGGACCCCGGCCAGCTGGGCGCGCGCTATTTCCTCGGCGAGCTGGCCCTGGAGCGCGGCGAGGCGGCCCGGGTGCACGAGATGTGGGGCCCGTTGATCGCGGCGCTCGCGCCTGCCGATCCGCGGCGCACCGATCTGGAATCGCGTCTGCCGCCGCTGTCGGGGAGTGCGGGCTGATGGGCTGGATGCCGAAATCGCCGAAGGCGCGCCGGCGGGTCTGGGTGCTGATGGCCGCCGCCCCGGTGCTGGCGCTGGCGGTGGGACTCAGCCTGTGGGCCATGCAGGATACGGTGACCTTCTTTGTCTCGCCGTCCGAGGCGACGGTCGAGGCCGCGCCCCCCGGCCGGGCCATGCGGCTGGGCGGTCTGGTCGAGGCGGGCAGCGTGGTCCATGAGGACGGCGGCCGGGTGCGGTTCCGCGTGACCGACAATGCCGCCTCGACACCGGTGGTGTTCCAGGGCGACCTGCCCGACCTGTTCAAGGAAGAGCAGGGGGTGGTGATCGAGGGCGAATTCCGCGCCGACCGCACCTTTGTCGCGCGCCAAGTGCTGGCCAAGCATGACGAGACCTATATGCCGCGCGAGGTGGCCGAACGGCTGAAGGAACGCGGCGAGTGGCGCCCGGAGACCGGTGAGGCGCAACCGTGATCGTTGAGCTGGGGGCCTTTGCCCTGTGTCTGGCCCTGGCGCTGAGCGGGCTGCAGGTGGCGGCCTCGGTCGCCGGGCGGCTGCGGTCCAGCCCGGTGCTGGCCGGAGCCGGCGCGGGCGCTGGTCTGGCCGCCTTCCTCGCCGTCGGACTGGCCTTTGGCGTGCTGATCCATGCCTTTGTCGTCTCGGACTTCTCGGTCTCGAACGTGGCGCTGAACAGCCACACCGACAAGCCGATGCTCTACAAGGTGGCCGGAGCCTGGGGCAGCCACGAGGGCTCGCTGCTGCTGTGGTGTCTGGTGTTGACCGGCTTTGGCGCCCTGTTGGGCCGCGCCCGGACCGGGGAGGCCGGCCTGCCGTTCGGACTGAAGGCGGTAGCGGTGGCCGTGCAGGGCGGACTGGGCGCACTGTTCCTCGCCTTTGTGCTGTTCACCTCCAACCCGTTTTCGCGCCTGACGCCCGTGCCGGTCGAGGGGGCGTCGCTGAACCCGCTGCTGCAGGACCCGGCGCTGGCCTTCCATCCGCCGCTGCTCTACGGCGGCTATGTCGGCCTGTCGGTCTGTTTCTCGCTGGCGGTCGCGGCTCTGATCGAGGGCCGGCCGGGGGCGGGCTTCTGGCCGGCCTGGGGCCGCTGGATCCGCCCGTGGGCCCTGGCCAGCTGGGCGCTGCTGACCGCGGGGATCACGCTCGGCAGTTTCTGGGCCTATTACGAACTGGGCTGGGGCGGCTGGTGGTTCTGGGACCCGGTCGAGAACGCCAGCTTCATGC
>CAXICH010000009.1:0-23927 GCA_964022245.1 uncultured Alphaproteobacteria bacterium | reverse complement strand
TGAAGCCGACCCGGAGATGGCGGTGATGGGCTCGGGCGTGCTGGATCATCTGGCCGAAGCCTTGCCGCAGGCGCGGTTCACCGTGGTGGGTTCGCCCGCCAGCGCGCCGCTGTTCGCCGGTGTGCCCCGGATGGATCGGACGCTGGTGCTGAAGGGCGAGGGGCTGGCCGAACTGACGGGCCTGTGGAACCAGGTGCGGGGCACGCACTGGGGTCTGGTCGTCGACATGCGCGGCACGAAATTGTCGGGCTGGCTGCGGCGCAAGAAGCGCGCGGTGCGCGGGGAGATGCCGGATGGCCTGCATGCCGTCGAGGCGGCCGCGCGGGTGCTGCAACTGGACGAGGTGCCGGCGCCGCGCCTGCACCCGACGCCCGACGACGTCGAGGCCGCTGAAGCGCTGCTGGGGCCGGGAACCGGGCCGCTGCTGGCCATCGGGCCGGGTGCGGACTGGATCGGACGTCTGTGGCCGGCGGAACGCTATGCCAAGGTGGCGCAGGCCCTGCTGGGCGAGGGCGGGCCGCTGGCGGGCGGGCGGTTGCTGATCGTCGGCGGGCCGGGCGACCGGGATGCGGCCCACACCATCCGGCTGGTGGTGCGGCGCGAGCGGGTGATCGAGGCGCAGGGCAAGCTGTCGCCGCTGGAGACGGTGGCGGCCCTGCAGCGGGCGGACTTCTATCTGGGCGGGGATTCGCTGTGGACCCAGCTGGCGGTGGCGGCCGGCGTGCCGGTGACGGCCCTGTTCGGTCCATCGGACGAGTCGCTGCGCGGGCCGTGGGGTGGCCAGACCCTGAGGGGACCGCGCAGCTTTGAGGAATTCCGCGTCATGGACCCGCGTTTCGACCAGGCGCTCCAGCATATGATGGACCTTCCGGCCGAGAGGGTGTTGAAAGCCTGCATGCGGCGCCTGACGACCGACGCCGCCTGATCTGACCGGCAGGAGTATCGCCATGGGCAACAGCTATGACCTGATCGTGCGCGGCGGCGAGGTCGCCAATCACGCCGGACGGGGGCCGGCCGATGTGGGCGTGCGCGACGGCCGGATCGCCTTCATCGGGGACCTGTCGCAGGCCTCGGCCGGCGAGGAGGTGGACGCCTCGGGCCTGACCGTGCTGCCGGGGGTGATCGACACCCAGGTCCATTTCCGCGAGCCGGGGCTGGAGTGGAAGGAAGACCTGGAGACCGGCAGCCGGGCTGCGGCGCTGGGCGGGGTGACCGCCGTGTTCGAGATGCCCAACACCGAGCCGACCACCACGGATGCGGACGCCATGGCTGACAAGCTGGCGCGGGCCCGGGACCGGATGTGGACGGACCACGCCTTCTACATCGGCGGCACGCATGAGAATGCGGCGTATCTGGATGAGCTGGAGCGGCTTCCCGGCTGCTGCGGGGTCAAGGTCTTCATGGGGGCCTCGACGGGCACCCTGCTGGTCGCCGATGACGACGGGGTGCGCGATATCCTGAAACGGGTGAACCGGCGGGCGACCTTCCACTCGGAGGACGAATACCGGCTGGCCGAGCGGCGCAGTCTGGCGCGGACCGGCGACTGGACCAGCCACCCGGAGGTCCGCGATGTCGAAAGCGCGATCCGCAGCACGCGTCGTCTGGTGGGACTGGCGCGTGAAGTCGGCGCGCGCATCCATGTGCTGCATGTGACCACCGCCGAGGAGATCGAATTCCTGGCCGGCGCCAAGGATGTGGCGACCGTCGAGGTCACGCCCCAGCACCTGACGCTGGATGGCGACGAGGCGTACGAGCGGCTGAAAGCCCTCGCCCAGATGAATCCGCCGATCCGCAACCGGCCGCACATCGAGGGCCTGTGGCGAGGTATCGCCCAGGGGGTTGTCGACGTGCTGGGCTCGGACCACGCCCCGCATACCCTCGAGGAAAAGGCCCGGCCCTATCCGGCGTCACCGTCCGGCATGCCGGGGGTGCAGACGCTGGTGCCGGTCATGCTGACCCATGTGGCGCAGGGGCGGATGACGCTGGAGCGGTTCATCGACCTGACCTCGGCCGGGGCGCAGCGCATCTTCAATATCGCCGGCAAGGGCCGGATGGCCGAGGGTTATGACGCCGACCTGACGCTGGTCGACCTGAAGGCGAAGACCGTGCTGAAGCACGAAGACATGGCGACACGCTCGGGCTGGACCCCGTTCGACGGTATGGAGGTGCAGGGCCTGCCGATGGCGACGATCGTGCGCGGCCGGGTGGTGATGCGCGACGGCGAACTGCAGGGCAGCGCCCATGGCCGGCCGGTGCGCTTTCAGGAAACGCTGGCGCCTGGCGCGGGCTAGCGCGGCTGCAGGATGAAGTTGGCGATGTCGGGCACGACCGGCGCGGCCAGTGGCAGGTCCGGATCGCCATAGGTGCGGATGTTGGCGGCGCGCTCGGCGGGGGCGACCTTGAGCACGTGATTGACGCCGTCCCAGACGACCAGGGTGGCGTCGGGCTGTGCGGCCTTCATGGCGTCGGAGTCGACCGTCGTGACCTGGATGTCGGTGGTGCCCTGGGCGATCAGGACGGGGCCATCGTAAGCGGCGATCAGCGCGCGCGGGTCGAACGCGAACCACGAGATCAGATAGGGCTGGACGGAGGGCCGGAACAGGGCCTCGAGCCCCGGGATGGACTCGACCTTGCGCCCGGCCTCAAGCTCGGCCAGCGCTGTGAAGGCTTGCGTCCGCATCGGTTCGGGCAGTTGAGGGCCCAGCTGTTCCTCTAGGACGTCGCGGGCCGGGCGACCGGCGCCGGCGACCAGCACCAGACCGCAGATGGCCGAGGTGTCGCGTTCGGTCGCGGCCAGCGCGACCAGCGCCCCTTCGCTGTGGCCGATCAGCCAGGCGCAGGGCAGGCCGGCCTGTTCTGCCGCCTGTTCGGCCCAGCCGATGGCGTCATCGACCAGATGGGAAAAGCGCAGATCCTGCTCGGCCATGCCGGTGAACAGGCTCTCGCCGACCCCGCGCTTGTCGTAGCGGACGGTGGCGATGCCCTGATCGGCCAGCCCCTCGGCGAGCAGGCGGTAGGTCGAGGACCGGATCCCCTGGGCGCTGTTGCCGTCGCGGTCGGTGGGGCCGGAGCCGGCGATGATGACGCCGACCGCGCGGGTGTCGCCGGACGGCGCCAGCCACGTGCCATGCAGGCGGCCGGCATCGGTCTGGAGGGTGACGGCCGTGCCCGGGTCCTGTGCGGGCAGGGTGAGGGCGGCGGCGGCGATCAGGGCGGACAGCATGGGGTGTCTCCGTCTTGAAGGAACAGGCTCAGAAGGGCTGGCGGTCGGGGTCGCTGCGCCAGACGCGCCAGCTTTCGACCGCCGCGAGGACAACGGCGACCAGTACAGCGACGACCACCGCGATGACGCCGAACGGCTGGGGCATGAAGGGCGCGCTGACCAGACCGAACAGGCCGATCAGGAACAGCAGGCGTCCGGCGAGGCGGTTGGACCGCTCCCACGCCAGCTTGCTCTTGAAGGCCCAGGGTGTGCGCACGCCAACGACGGGATTGGGCCCGACCCGGCCGAGAAAGGCGCCGGTCGCCATCATCAGCGCGCTGATGGCCGCCATGGGCGCGAGGGTGCCGATCGAGGTGGCACCCGACAGGCTGAGGGTCGCGGCGAACAGGGACGCACCGGTCAGGGAGATCAAGGTCACCAACTGGGCAAAGCGCAGGGCGCGGCTGCGGGCCGGATCGCCAGCCTTCCGGGCAAAATGACCGAGGCCGCCGCTGAGGGCGAGTGTGGCCAAGCCCAGCGCCAGGATGAGAGCGCCGACGGTCTCGCGCCCGGCCCAGTCATCGGCCTCGCCGTGGGCGTTGAAATGAATGGGCATAAGGCCGGTGGGGCCGGCGAAAAAGATCCAGAGGCCGAGGCCGAGCAGGATGGCCGAAATTCCGAGGGTGGCCACATCGAGGGCCGAGGCGGGTGCGCGGGTCTCAGTCACGGTCCTGAGCTCCTTCTGACGGGGTGTGGGCCCCGGTGATCGACAGGAGGAAGGCCAGCGCCTCCTCCACGGCGGAAATGTCGAGGCGGTAGCGGATGGTGGTGCCGTCGCGCTCGGGGCTGACCAGACCGGCCTCCTTGAGGGCATTGAGGTGGCCGGTGACGGTCGGCCAGGTCATGTCGAACGCCGCTGCGATGTCGCCGGACGCCATGGGGCCTTTCCTGAGCATCTCGATAATCCGGCGCCGCACGGGATGCGACAGGGCCTTGAACAGGGTGTTCATGGCACCTTCCTAATTAGGAAATAGCCTAAATGCAAGGGTGAAGCATGACGTCGTCATCCCCGGACTTGATCCGACGATCGGACCAGGTAGTCGTTTTCCTGTGACGCAAAGAAGGATTGGCCCCGCCGGACAGGGCGGAGGACTGCACCGATCCTCGGGTCGAGCCCGAGGATGACGGGAGCTGTCAGATCGAGAAGCTGACGCCGCAGCCGCAGCTGGAGGCCGCATTGGGATTGCGGATGACGAACTGGGCGCCGGCAAGATCGTCGACGAAATCGATCACCGAGCCGCTGAGGAAGGGCAGGGAGACGGGGTCGACCAGGGCCGTGTGCCCGTCCACGCTGATGCGGATGTCGTCGTCCTCGGCCGTGCTCACCAGCTCGAACCGGTACTGAAAGCCTGAGCAACCGCCGCCATCGACCGCGACGCGCAGCATCAGCGGCGTGCCCCTGGCCTCGGACAGATGCCGCAGGCGGGCCGCCGCTGCCATCGAGAGCGTCAGCCCATGAGCGGCCGTGCGGGCACCGGCGTCGCCGGTGGTCTCGACCCGGAAGTCTGTGGATCGTACGGTCATACCGACCTATATGAGGCCGCCACGGGCCACCGCAATGCCTGTCACCCCATCGGGATCAAGTCCGCTGACCGATCGTCGTCTCGCCGCCTATGCCCTGAATGCCGCCGAGACGGCAGGACGGCGTGTGCCCGAACCCGCCAGCCGCACCCGGACCGCCTTCGCCCGCGACCGTGACCGCATCATTCACTCGACGGCGTTTCGCCGGCTGAAGGAAAAGACCCAGGTGTTCGTGGCGCATGAGGGTGACCACTATCGGACCCGCCTGACCCACAGTCTGGAAGTGGCCCAGATCGCCCGGTCGCTGGCCCATGCGCTGCGGCTGGACACCGATCTGGCCGAGGCCGTGGCGCTGGCCCATGATCTGGGCCATCCGCCGTTCGGCCATGCGGGCGAGGACGAGCTGCAGGCCTGTATGGAGCCGTGGGGCGGCTTCGATCATAACGTCCAGACGTTTCGCGTGATCACCCGCCTGGAGGAACGCTACCCGGACTTTCTGGGGTTGAACCTGAGCTGGGAGACGCTGGAAGCCGTCATCAAGCACAACGGCCCGGTCGACGGCATGCTGGACCGCCCGTCGTGGAAGCCGGTGGCGGACTTCTCGAAGGACTGGGACCTGAGGCTGGACAGCTTCGCCTCACTGGAGGCGCAGGTCGCGGCCATCGCCGACGACATTGCCTACAACAATCACGATGTCGACGACGGGGTGCAGGCGGGGCTGTTCACCCTGGACGACCTGATCGAGGTGCCGCTGATCGGGCCCATCCTGAAGGGCACGCGTAACGACTGGCCGGACCTCGACGCGCGGATGATCCGGCTGGAAGCTGTACGGCGCATGATCGGGGCCATGATCGAGGATGTGCTGGCCGAGACCGGGCGTCGGCTGAAGGCGGACGGGATCGAAACGGTCGAGGATGTGCGGACGGCCCGGCGGATGCTGGTGGCCTTTTCACCCGACATGCTGGCCGATCTGGGGGCGCTGCGACGGTTCCTGTTCACCCGCATGTATCGCCATTACCGGGTCAACCGCACACGCAGCCAGGCGCGACGCATCCTGTCGGAGATGTTCCAGCTGTTCCTGGCCGAGCCGGACATCCTGCCCCCCGAATGGGCGGAGCGCGCGACGCAGGGCGATCCGGCCCGTCGGGCGCGGGCGGTCTGTGACTATATCGCCGGAATGACCGACCGTTACGCGATCGAGGAACACAGAAAGCTGTTCACACTCGATCTGGCGCTGGATCTGTGATTCGAAAGCGACCGCCGGGAGCGCTAGGATAGGCGCTCAGCCGCGCGATTCGCGGACGCACATGCATTGAGGCCCCCGATGTCGCACGAAGACCCCTATCGCCAGGATCCGGGCGCCGGTCGTGACCGGGGTGCCTATACGCCGCCGACCGACGAGGACCTGCCGTTCCGCCGGGGCGGCGGGGGGTATGATGCGCGGCGCAGTGGCGTCGGGGGACCGCCCGTCACCTTGATCATCAGCGCCGCCGTGCTGCTGCTGCTGATCATTGTCGTGGTCATCTATTACCGGGCCGGGGCCCGCGGGTCCGAGGATGCGCCGCCGGCCATCGGCACGCCCGTGGGTGAGCTGAAGGTCGAGGCCGCCGAGGACGCCCAGCCGATCGATCCGGCGGCCGGGATCGACGTCTACGAAGACGCCGAGCCGATTGTCACCGCTCCGACCTATGTGCCCCCGCCCGAGGCCATCCAGCCGGATGCGCGCCGGGCCGAACCGGCAACGCCCACACCCGCTCCGCCCCGACCCGCCGAACGTCCGACGGTCGCAGCCGGCGGCAATTCGGCCGTGCAGATCGGCGCCTTCTCGACACCTGGTCTGGCCGACACGGAGTACGGCCGCGTGGTCGGGCGCTACAGCCAGTACACCGAGGGCGCGGTCAAGCGGGTGCAGGAAGTGACCTCGTCCAGCGGATCGACCCTGTACCGGACCATGGTTTCAGGCCTGAGCCGCGAGCAGGCGCAAGGGCTGTGCGATGCCATCAAGGCCTCGGGCGGCGACTGTATCGTCCGCTGAGGCCCGGTGACCCGCGCCATCATCCTGGGCTGTTCGGGCCCCCGACTGACTGAGGCCGAGGCCGAGTTCTTTGCCGAGGCCCAGCCGTTCGGCTTCATCCTGTTCCGGCGGAATGTCGAGGATCCCGGGCAGCTGGCGGAGCTGGTGGCGGCGCTCAGGGGCTGTGTCGAGCACGACGCCCCGATCCTGATCGATCAGGAAGGGGGCCGGGTGCAGCGGATGATTCCGCCGCACTGGACCCGCTATCCGCCGGGCGAAGCCTATCTGAAGTCCAGCAATGATCTGGCGGGGGCGCGTGAAACGGCACGGCTGGGCGCGCGACTGATGGCGCATGATCTGCACGCGGTGGGGATCGACGTCGACTGTCTGCCGGTGCTGGACGTGCCGGTGCCCGGCGCACACGACATCATCGGCGACCGGGCCTATGCCGCCGACCCGGAGCACGTCGCTGTGCTGGGGCGGGCGGCGGCCGAGGGGCTGATGGCGGGCGGGGTCCTGCCGGTGATCAAGCATATTCCGGGGCACGGCCGGGCGCTGGCGGACAGCCACCACGACCTGCCGGTGGTCAATGCCGATCGCGCGCATCTGGAGGCCTGGGACTTCATGCCGTTCAAGGCGCTGTCGGACATGCCGATCGCGATGACCGCCCATGTGGTCTACACGGCGCTGGACCCGGACCAGCCGGCCACGACCTCGCCCCGCGTGCTGGACATGATCCGGAACGACCTGGGGTATCAGGGGCTGATCGTCTCCGACGATCTGTCGATGAAGGCGCTGAAAGGCGATCTGGAGCACCGCGCCGAAAGCGCCCTGAAGGCGGGTTGCGACGTCGTTCTGCACTGCAATGGCGACATGGCCGAGATGCAGGGGGTGCTGGCCGGATCGAAGAAGCTGAAGGGCAAGCGGCGCAAGCGGGCAGAGGCCGCCCTGGCGCGGCGGGTGCAACTGCCCGAGCCGCTGGATGTCATGGAAGGGCGCGCGCGCTTCGACCGGATGATGGCACCCTGGCTTGAGGCGAAGGCCGGTCCCGACGTCGGGGAGGCTCAGGGGTGACCCGCACCTTCCAGCCCAATCTGAACTTCGCCGCGGTCGAGGCGGTCGAGCCGGAGGAGGCCTTCGTCGTCGATCTGGACGGCTATGAGGGGCCGCTGCACGTGCTGCTGGCGCTGGCGCGGAACCAGAAGGTCGACCTGCTGACCCTGTCGATCACCCGGCTGGCGGAACAGTATCTGGCCTTTGTGCACGAGGCGCGGCGGCGGAATTTCGCGCTCGCGGCGGATTACCTCGTGATGGCGTCGTGGCTGGCCTATCTGAAGTCGCGCCTGCTGTTGCCGCGCACGGAAGCGACACCGGATGCCGAGATCCCGGCCGAGGAAATGGCGGCGGCGCTGGCGTTCCGGCTGCGCAAGCTGGAGGCCATGCGCACGGCGGGCGAGGCCCTGATGCGCCAGCCGATCCTGAAGCGGGATGTGTTCACCCGCGGCGATCCCGAGGCGACGGTGATCGTGCCGTCGGACCAGATTGATGCCAGCCTCTACGAGCTCATGACCGCCTATGTGAACCAGCGGCGACGGGCCGAGCGGCGGGCCTATAATCCCGGCCTGCGGGTCGAGGCCTTTCCGCTGGAGGCGGCGCGGGACTGGTTGCGCGAGCGGCTGCCCCGCATGGAGGACTGGACGGCACTGGAGGATGTGGCACCGCAGGCCGAGGCAACGGATGAAGCGGGCGAGCGCGAGGGCCCCAGCCCGGCCAGCTACGTCGCCTCGACCCTGTCGGCCAGTCTGGAGCTGGTCAAGGAAGGCGCCCTGGACGTGAGTCAGGCCGAGGCCTTTGCCGAGGTCTATCTGCGGCGGCGCGCGCACGGTCAGCCGCTGGAGCTGACGCCATGAGCGACGAGGCGACCGGGGCAAAGGCGGGGCTGGCCTTCCGGCCTGACGATACCGAGATCGAACGCCGGGTCGAGGCCTTGCTGTTCGCGGCAGCCGGACCGCTGTCGGCGGCGGATATCGCGCGACGTCTGCCCGAGGATGCCGATGTGGGCCGGGCCCTGTCGCGGCTGGTCGAGCGCTACCGCGACCGGGGCGTGACCCTGCAGGTGGTGGCCGACCGCTGGAGTTTCCGCACGGCGGCGGACCTCGGCTTCCTGATGACCGAGGAGCGCGAGGAGCCGCGCCGCCTGTCGAAGGCCGCGCTCGAGACCCTGGCGATCGTCGCCTATCACCAGCCCGTGACCCGGGCCGAGATCGAGAGCGTGCGCGGGGTGTCGCTGTCGAAGGGCACCCTCGACCAGCTGCTGGAGATGGGGTTTGTGCGGCTGCGCGGGCGCAGGCGGACGCCGGGTCGCCCGGTCACCTATGGGACGGCCGACCGGTTCCTGGAACATTTCGGACTGGCCAGTCTGAGCGACATGCCGGGCGTGCAGGAGATGAAGGCCGCGGGCCTGCTGGACCTGTCCATGCCGAGTGGCTTCGAGGTCCCGGACCCGGGCCGGGCCCCGGACGGCGAAGACGAGCTGGACCTGCTGGACCACGAGGATGCCCCCGAGTTCGCCCAGGACTTTGTCGGCGAGCGCGATTCCTAGACGGGCGGCAACCGGGTAACGCCAAGGATCCAGCCTTCCTCGGTCTCCACCTGGCGGATCAGCTCGTCGGAGGCCCCTTTCGGCGGCGCGAAGGCCGCGGCGAGCTCGCCGCGTTCGTCCATATTGGCAAAGGCCTCGGCGGTGACGCGGACCTGGGCCTGGTCCTTGAACTCGCCCTCTTTCGGCTGGGCATTGAACAGCGACGGCCAGACCTCGACGACCAGCGCCGACAGGGGCTCAAGGTCTGCGGGGTCCAGCGCGCGCCAGCCGGTGCCGAACGGCCAGACGGCGGCTGACGGATCCAGCTTCTTCAGCAGGCGGTTGACGGCGGCGATGCCGACCAGGGTCTGACCGCCGACGGCGCCCGCGCCGTGCATCTGCCAGACGCTCTTGGGCTGGAGGCGGCCCTCGCGGGCGGCGCGCTCGGTAGCGCGGAACTCAGGGATGTCGGCCCCCGATCCCTCGGGCGGCTTGGTCGCCGTCAGCCAGCGCTGGGTCTGTTTGGCAGGCGCACCCCAGAAGGGCCAGGCCTGATCGGTCATCAGCCGGTTCATCTTGGCCGCGACCTGATAGCGGTTGTTGGTGTTGTCCGCCTTGTCGACGACGTTTGAGGCGATGAAGTCCCACAGGCCGCGCCAGCTGGTGTCCTTCAGACCAAGACGTTGGCCTGTGCCCGCCGGGTAGCCGAGGTTGAAGTCGAAGCCGACCAGCACCCGGTCGCCGCGCTTTCTGTGATCGGCCAGGAGGGAGGCAATCAGGGCCTCGCCTTCGGCCCGCGAGGCGACATTGTGGGTCTCGGTATAGAGGCGGAAGCGTACGTCGCGCTTGGCCACGCCGACCCACAGGGACTGGTCGCCCAGCTTGCGCGTCTCGGCGGCGGTCCAGTCGGCGATCAGGTAGGCGTCAAACAGGCGGGCCACGGCGGGCGCTCCCCGGAGAAAGGCGAAACAGGAATGGGCGGGCTTCTAGACCCGCAGGGACGGAACGCAAAGCCCAAAGGCGCGGTTCAGCCGTTCGGACTCATGCGCGCAGCAAGGCGTCCAGATGAGACAGCCAGCGCCGTCCCAGTCGCAGGGCCTCGGAGGGCGAGCCTTCGGGCGTCGGGACCGTGGCATTCCACAGGTTCAGCTCGAATTCCGGATAGCGCGCGTCCATGAACATCAGACGCAGGACCACGAGCTCCGCATCGGGCGCCAGCACGTCGAGGGCCTTGCGGGGCTCGCCCCGCCGCACGCGCGCCAGGACATGGCCGTCGACGATGATCTCGGCGCCCTCGATCTCCTCAAAGCCATAGACCAGACCATGCGCGCCCCGGGCCCAGAGCACGGCGACATGACCCTCATCGAAGTCGAGCCCGGCGGCCTTGCCCTCGGCCGGGGAGAAGGCCTCGACTTCAGGCGCGACGCCCAGGGTCTTGAGCAGGGTGCGGCGGAGGCGGCGCTCGCTCTCCATCCACCAGGCGAGCCCGAGCATCAGGGTGGTCAGGGCCGCAGCAGCGAGGGCGACCAGCAGCAGGAACCGCACGGCCTCGCTCACCCTCAGTCCTCCAGCGTCACGACCACGGGCACGTGGTCGCTGGGCTTGTCCATCTCGCGCGCCTGACGGTGGGTCCGGATGCCCGCGAAACGGTCGGCCGCCTGGGGGGACAGCAGGTGAAAGTCGATGCGGATGCCGTGGTCGCGCTGCCAGGCGCCGGCCTGATAGTCCCAGAAGGTAAAGGTGCCGGGCGGCTCATTCCCCAGAGCGTGGCTGTCGGACAGGCCGAGGTTGCACAGGCTGCGGAAGGCGGCGCGGCTTTCCGGCTGGAACAGGGCGTCGTCCGTCCAGGCCGACGGATCGCGGGCATCGTCGGGGGTCGGGATGACATTGTAGTCGCCGCACAGAACGAAGGCTTCCTCCAGTGTCAGCAGGTCGCGCGCGTGGGCGTTCAGGCGGTCGAACCAGCCGAGCTTGTAGGCGAATTTTTCGGTGCCGAGCGGATTGCCGTTGGGCAGGTAGAGGCCGCCGACGCGGACGGGCCGGGGGCCCTCGATGACCGCCTCGATATAGCGGGCCTGTTCGTCGGACGGATCACCGGGCAGGCCCTTTCGAACATCCGAGATCGGCAGCTTCGAGAGCAGGGCGACGCCGTTGTAGCTCTTCTGGCCGTGGGTCTCGACATTGTAGCCGAGCGACTCGAACGGCTCGCGCGGGAATTTTTCGTCCACGCATTTGATTTCCTGGAAACAGGCGACGTCCGGCTGATGCTCGCCCAGCCAGGCGAGCACGGTTTCCAGGCGGGCGTTGACGGAGTTCACGTTCCAGGTGGCGATGCGCATGGCACGACGCTAAAGCGATTTTCCACGCGAGGCGAGGGCCACAAACGAAGCGGCCCGGGGCACCGCAAGGCACCCCGGGCCGGGATCGGGAAGGACCGGACGATTACCCGGCCGGGGCGGCTTCCGGCTCGGTCGCGGCAGGCACGGCCGTCAACTCGCAGGGCTTGCTGAAGATCTGGACGGCGTCGACGCAGGAATAGACCTGTTGGGTCGCACCCTCATGGAAGCGGACGATGACGCCCTCACCGGTGGAGCATTTCAGCTCATAGAAGGCGCCGCGCTGGGGGTTGTCCCCCATCCAGGATACGTCCTCGACGTTACAGGCGGCGATCTCGGTATTGGCGACCAGTTTCGGCCATTCGGTGCGGGTCTCCTCAGCCGTGGTCAGCTGGCAGGTGCCGGTCGAGATGAGGGCATAGCGCCAGCAGGGCGTGGCGCTCCAGGCACCGGCTTCGGATTTCTCCAGACGGTAGCCGTCGGTTCCGGCGCAACCCAGCTCATAGACCCGGGTGTTCCAGGCAATGGCTTCATCGGCGTTGCAGGACACACCGGCCTGCTGGGCATAGCCGCTGATCACCTCGACGCGGTTCTGGTTGCCGGGCAGGGCGCATTGCAGCCCGACCTCGGCCTCGGGGTTCTCCCGACGCAGCTGCCAGGCGAGGCTGGACTGAAGCACGCAGTCGGCGGCCGTCGGCGCACCCTCGACCGCCTCAAGGATGTATCCAGGGCCAGAGGCACAGGCGACCTCGTACAGCTTGGCCCCGCCTTCGCGCATGCCGAGCAGCGACGATTCGGTCACCTGACAGGTGGGCACGGCAACCGCGGCGACGGCGCTGGCGGCGGCCTGGATTTCCTCGGCCGAGGGCGGCGCGGGCTGGCGGCCGCGCTGGCGCTCACGATCCTGGCGACCGCCACCGATGCGGCCGGGCAGGACGACCTCGCCCTGGACCTGGCCGGAAGCTTCCGAGGACTCTTCGCTGCGGTCATTGCCCCGGTTGTCCTGCGCAAGGGCCGGGGTGGCGGTCAGAAAGGCGAGGGCGAGGGCCGACCCTGCGAGGGTGGCAATTCTGGCGTGGGACACGGAGGCGGCTCCTGAAACAACTTACACTTGGGCAATCCTTGGCGTGGGGATGTGACAGGGTCAAGGCAAGAAGGGGGCAGTCCGCCTTCGGTGGACGCGTGCGCGTAAAATGGTCTATCGAAGGTTTCGATTGGAGACGCACTTGGCCGACGGTGTGATACGCGACGATGCGGGAGAGGACACGGCCCGCGGCCTGACCTATCCGTTTGCGCGCGCGCCGGAGGCGGGCGAGGCGATCGAGGTCGCCGCGGGCGTGATCTGGCTACAGCTGCCGCTGCCGATGGCCCTGAACCACATCAACCTCTATGCGATTGAGGATGGAGATGGCTGGACGCTGGTGGATACCGGCCTGTTCACGCCGGTCTCGGTCGAGATCTGGGAAGGGCTGCTGACCGGCGCCCTCGGAGGGCGCCCGATCCGGCGCGTGGTCTGTACCCACATGCACCCCGATCATATCGGCATGGCGGGCTGGCTGTGCGAGCGGACGGGGGCCCCGCTGCTGATGTCGCGGCTGGAATATGTGACGGGGCGGATGCTGGTCGCAGATACGGGCCGGCCGGCGCCGGAATCGGGACGGGACTTCTACCGGGCTGCAGGCTGGACCGCCGATCAGCTGGAGGCGTGGGCGCACACCTATGGCCAGTTCGGTCTGGTGGTGAGCCCCATGCCCGACGCCTATCATCGCCTGACGGAAGGCGACCGGCTATCGATCGGCGGGGAGGACTGGGAGGTGGTGGTCGGTCAGGGCCACAGTCCCGAGCATGTCTGTCTGTGGCGCCGGTCCGACGGGGTGTTCCTGGGCGGAGACCAGATCCTGCCGAAGATTTCCTCGAATGTGTCGGTGTGGCCGACCGAGCCCCTGTCGGACCCGCTGGGCGACTGGCTGTCCTCGCTGCAGGATCTGCAGGCGCGGCTGCCCGAGGACCTGTTGATCCTGCCCTCCCATGGTGCGCCGTTTCGCGGGGTGCAGACCCGGCTGGCGGCCCTGCTGCGGGGGCATGGCCAGGCGTTGGCGCGGCTGGAGCGCCGGCTTCAGGCTCCCATGCGGGCGGTCGATACCTTCGCCAGCCTGTTCGCCCGCCCGGTCGGGGATGGGTTGCGCGGCATGGCCACGGGCGAAGCCGTTGCGCATCTGAACTATCTGGAACGCCAGGGGCGGGCGACCCGCCACCGCGATGCCGATGGCGTCGACTGGTGGCAAGCCGCGGGCGCGCCGCCCTCTGAAGAGAATGACGACAACGGAGAATAATGGTCGTGTCCGAGAGCATCAAAACAGACGTGTCCCATGGTGTCCTGACCGTGACGCTGGACCGTCCGGAAAAGAAGAACGCCATCACCCAGGCCATGTATGAGGCGCTGGCCGAAGCGACCGAGCGCTGTCGCACGGACGACGCGGTCCGGGTGATGCTGATCCGCGCCGAGGGCGACAGCTTTTCGGCGGGCAATGACATCGCCGACTTTATCGCCCTGGGGTCGCAGGCATCCTCTCCGTCGGACATGGCCGTATTCCGCTTTCTGAAGGCGCTGGCCGATCTGGACAAACCGCTGGTCGCGGCGGTCAAGGGCCGGGCGGTCGGGATCGGGACCACCCTGCTGCTGCACTGTGACATGGTGGTGGTGGCCCAGGATGCCTTGCTGTCCGTGCCGTTCATCAATCTGGCGCTGGCGCCCGAGGCCGCTTCCAGCCTGTTGCTGCCCCGGGTGATCGGTCACCAGCGCGCGTTCGAGATGTTCGCCCTGGGCCAGCCGATTGACGGCCGCACGGCCCTGGCCTGGGGGCTGGCCAATCGCGCGGTCGCGGCCGAAGTGGTGGACGAAACGGCTGCGGATCTGGCCCGCCAACTGGCCGCGCGAGCCCCCAACTCGATCCGCAAGACCAAGGCCCTCATGCGCGACGCAGAGGACATGTGGTCGCTGATGCAGCGGGAGGGCGAGGCCTTTGGCAGTCAGATGAAGAGCCCCGAGGCCATGGAGGCCTTCATGGCCTTTACGCAAAAGCGCGCCCCGAACTTCGGCTGACATAAATCGGCGATTGCGTCGCCGGCCTGTGCCCTGTAGCAGCGCGCGCCTATGGCCGAGCCTCGCACCCTGACCCCGGATGACGCACCCCTTTCGGGGGCTGCCGTCGTGCGCGCCGAGCAGGTCGGGGACGGAGAGACCATCGACAGGATCGTGCTGGAGGCCTTTGGCCCCGGACGGTTCGCCAAGACGGCCGAGCGCCTTCGCGAAGGGAGCGGGATCGAGGCCGGCTTCGTCGCCTGTCTGGACGGTCGCGTGGTCGGCAGTGTGCGGCTGTGGCGGATCCGGGTGGGGGAGACTCCGTGTCTGTTTCTTGGGCCCATCGCGGTGGAGCGGTCGGAGCGCAGTGAAGGCCTGGGTGCGGCGATGGTGCAGGCCTGTATCGATCAGGCGCGGTCCCAGGGATCGGCGGGCATACTGCTGGTGGGCGATGCCCCCTATTTTGGCCGGTTCGGCTTTGCCCGGGTCGACGAGGCCCTCCTGCCCGGTCCGGTCGATCCGGCGCGCCTGCTGTGGCTGCCGATGGGACACGTCGCGGTTGCCGGTCCGGTGACGATCGGCTGAAGCGACTTTGCGACCGGCGTCGCAGGTCCTAAGTCTTGGGGATGACGGACAACGACCCCACACCGACGACGCCGAAGGGACTGGACGGCCTGGCGAAGCTGGCGGCCGAACAGGGCGGACGTGGCCTGCCCCCCGTTCACCTGTGGCACCCCGAGCATTGCGGCGACATCGACATCATCATCCAGGCGGATGGCGTCTGGATGCATGAGGGCACACCGATCGGTCGCCCCGAGTTGACGCGACTGTTCTCGACGGTGCTGCGCAAGGACCCGGACGGCTATCATCTGGTCACGCCGGTCGAGAAGCTGAAGATTACGGTCGAGGACCTGCCGTTCCGGGCGATCACCCTCAAGGACGTCGAGGGGCATCTGGTGTTCGAAACGGATCAGGGCGACACCGTCATTGCAGGGCCGGAGCATCCGATCGTGGTCGAGACCGATCCGGCGACGCAGGAGCCCGCCCCGCGCCTGCATGTGCGGGCCGATCTGTGGGCGCGGATCAGCCGGTCGCTGTTCTACGAACTGGTCGAGCGGGCCGGGCCGGTGGAGGGGCGGCTGTCGGTTCGGTCCGGCGAGGCAGTGTTTGCACTGGGCCCGGTCGGGGCGGGGGTGGAATGACCGACGCAGCGCGGCTGAAAGCCCGTCTGGTGCGGGCGCTGGATCCCGCCGGCCGGGCCGGCTCCGGGAGTGCTGCGCGGTCGGATTTCGATCTCAATCCGGGCGCCGAGCGTCCGGCCCGCGAGTTGCGCCCGGCAGCGGTTCTGATCCTGATCATTGCCGAGGGCGACGGGCCGCGCGTGCTGATGACCCGACGGTCCGACAGTCTGGCCAGCCATACCGGCCAGATCGCCTTTCCCGGCGGGCGGCTGGACCCCGGCGAGACCGTGGTCGAGGCGGCACTCCGCGAGGCGCGCGAGGAAGTTGCGCTTTCGGTAGAGGGTATCGAGGTTCTGGGGCTTGCCGACCGCTATGAGACGGGAACCGGGTTCCTGGTGACGCCGGTGGTGGCCTGGACGACGGCCGCCCCGCACACCGAGCCCAATCCCGACGAGGTGGCCGAGGTGTTCGAGGTGCCGTGGGCCTTCCTGATGGACGCCGCCAATCACCGGCAGGACCACTATGAGCTGGAGGGTCAGCCCCGCCGCTATTTCTGGGCCATGCCGTACGGTGAGCGCTACATCTGGGGCGTGACGGCGGGCATCTTGCGGGCCTTGCACGACCGGCTGAATGGCAGCGAAGACGAGGCGGCGGCATGAGCACGCCGTCGCTGGCCGACGCGCCGTGGTTGACGGCGGCCGCCACCCGCAAGGTCATGGCCGCGCTGGAAGCCGAGGGCGGGCCGGACGTGGCGCGCTTTGTCGGCGGCTGTGTACGCAACAGCCTGATGGGGCGCCCGGTCGATGATGTGGACATCGCCACGCGGCTGGAGCCGCAGGCGGTGATGGCGGCGCTGCAGGCTGCGGGTCTCAAGGCGGTGCCGACGGGGCTGGACCACGGCACGGTGACGGCGGTGGCCGACAGCCAGCCGTTCGAGATCACCACCCTGCGGCGCGATGTGACCACCGACGGGCGGCGGGCAACCGTGGCCTTCACCACCGACTGGGCCGAGGATGCCGGGCGGAGGGATTTCCACATCAACGCTCTCTATGCCGACAGCCAGGGGCGGCTGTTCGACCCGACCGGGCAGGGGCTGGCGGACATCGCGGCTCGCCGGGTGGTATTTGTCGGCGATGCCGGGCGCCGGATCCGCGAGGACCGGCTGCGTATCCTGCGTTTCTTCCGCTTTCATGCCTGGTATGGTGCCGGCGAACCGGACGCGGCGGGACTGGCGGCCTGCGTCGAGGAAGCCGGTGGGCTCGCCGAGCTTTCGGCCGAGCGGGTGTCGAAGGAACTGCTGAAACTGCTGGCCGCCCCGGATCCGGTGGCGACGGTCGAGGCCATGGCGCACACGGGCATCCTCGCGCATCTGTTGCCCGAGGCCGGGACGCTGGAGGACTTCCGGGCCATGGCGGCGGTGACGGGCGACCCCGTGTTGCGGCTGTCGCCGCTGCTTCCGGCCGCACCGGAGGCGCTGGACGCTGCCGTGCGGGCCCTTCGCCTGTCCAGGCGCGAGATGACCCGGTTGCAGGCGCTGACCGGACCGGTGCTGGACCTCGAGACGCTGGATGACCGTCAGGTTCGCGCTCGGGTCTATGGCGAGGGGCGGCCGGCGGTGAAGGATCGGCTGGTTCAGGCCCTGTCACAAAAGCCCGCGCTCCGGGACCGCTTTGATGCGTTCACGGCGCTGGTCGAGACATGGGCGGTGCCACGCCTGCCGGTCGGCGGACGCGAGGTCGCGGCATTGGGCATACAGCCCGGGCCTGACACAGGGGCGCTGCTGAAGGCCTTCGAAGCGGACTGGGTGGCCAACGACTTTCCCGACGCAGGCCACCTGGAGCGGCTGACCGCCTTGCGGGGTCAGCGCGAGGGCTGAGAGCGGGCCCGGGTGATGCGGGTGACGACAGGATAGTGATCCGAGCCCGTCCGCCTGCCGATGCGTCGCGACAGGAAGACCAGGTCGTCCGACCGCCACTGGTGATCGATGCCGAGGCCCATCCAGGACGGCAGGTCGGTCGGCCAGGTACCGGGCCAGGCCCCTGCAGGCGTGAGGCCGGTCTGTGCCTCGATCTGGCGGCCGATGCGGGCGCTTGAGACAGCGTTGAAGTCTCCTGCAACGAGGACGGGGCCGGTCACACCCTCGAGACGATCGGCCAGCAGCTCGGCGTGGATGATCTGGCCCCACTGATACTGGAACGGCCAGGGCCGGGTCATGTGCACACCGACCAGATGCAGGGTCCCGAGCGGAGTGTCGGCGTTCGCGTGCAGGGCCGAGAGCTGATCGCGAGGGCGTTCGACGGGCGACAGGGGATAGCGCGAGGCGATCAGCACACTGCCCCGGCTGCCGGGAGGGACGATCTTTTCCGACGATTGCCGGTAGGGGTAACCCGTCAGAAACCGGTCGCGGGCGCTGAAGGCGCGGGACCCGAGCTCGATGAGGATGATGATATCGGGGTCGGCCTCGCGGATGCTGGCCGCGATGGCCTCCACATCGGCGTTGTCGGCATGGAGGTTGGCCGAATAGACGGTCAGGACAGGTGCGGTACGATCCGGCGCGCCGCGGGCGGGCTCGGCTTGCGGCAGGACGGCGGCCACACAGATCAACAGCGCCGCCAGGGCGACGACCATCAGACGCGGACGCTCCAGGCCTGCCACGAGCAGGGTCGCGACCAAGGCGCCGATCAGGGCGGGCGCCGTGAACTGGGCGAGGATGTCGACCCACCGGTGTCCGTTGCCGCTGAAGTGCGCCAGCGCCGGGATCAGCCACGGCCCGATCAGGAGCAGGCAGAGCAGAACCGGCCAGACCGAAAGAAATATGGCCTTGAGTCTTGCCAACATGATGAACGTCGGTCTCCGTGGTGCGTTGAAGCGGCGGGCAGGAGGGCACCATGGTCAAATCGGTCGCTGACGTCGAGAACGTCTGGCTCAGTGTTGAGCGGATCAAGAAGATTTCCGACCGGGTGATCGGCATCGGTCCCTTCGGTCTGGGGCTGGATGCGATCCTGACGTGGATTCCCGGTCTGGGCACCATCTACACCGTCGGAGCGGGCGGCTGGCTGATCATCCTGGGAATGCGCGTGAAGGCAGGCCCGGGGACGCTCGCCCGCATGCTGGGTTATCTGACCGTCGACACGGTGACAGGGGTGGTGCCGTTCGCAGGGGATGCCATCGACGCCCTGTTCCCGGGCCACCTTCTGGCGGCCAAGGCCCTGCAGAAACATATCGAATCGACCCACTGGATAGAGATGTCGGAACGCGAGGCCCGCGATCAGGGCCTGTACGACAGCCACCGCGATGAAATGAAGCAGGACCGGAAGCTCAGGCGGGTCGTTTATCTGGATGACTGACACCGGCTTTGCCGCCCGAGGGGATTGACGAAACAGGGTCACCCCCGCCTATTGGCGCCCTTGGGGTCGGCAGGAGACCGAATGACCGCTGTATTCGATCGTGATGCCCTGTCCGAAGCGCTCGGACAGACCGGCCAGGGGGACCGTGCGGCGTTTCGCCGGGTCTATGAAGCGACCTCGGCGAAGCTGATGGGCGTGTGCCTGCGTATCTTGTCTGACCGGCAGTTGGCCGAGGACGTGATGCAGGAGATCTATCTGACCGTGTGGAACAAGGCCGCCAGTTTTGACCCCGGTCGCGCCAGTCCGATCACATGGCTGGTGACGATCGCGCGGAACCGGTCCATCGACCGCTTGCGCTCGGGAGCCATCGCGCGCAACAGCGTGCCGGTGGATGCCGCCTATGATCTGGCCGACGGTGCGCCCTCGGCGCTGGATCACATCGAACTGGCGGATGACGCCGGCCGTCTGGGCGTGTGCCTGGACGAACTGGATGAAAAGGTCAGCCGGGTGATCCGCACGGCCTTCTTCGAGGGCGTCACCTATGAGGTTCTGGCCCAGCGCGAGGCGACGCCGCTCGGTACGATGAAGAGCTGGATCCGCAGGGGGCTGCTGAAATTGAGGAGCTGTCTGGAACAATGACCGCTTCAGATCATGACGACCGCATTGCGCGGGCCGGCGAATACGCCTTGCGGGTCCTGGATCCGGCCGAGGAGGCAGAGGCGCGCGCCGAAGCCGCGCGGGACCCGGCCTTCGGTGCCGAGGTCGACCGCTGGAACAGCCGACTGAGCCAGATGGCCGACGGGATTGCCCCGGTGCAGCCACCGGCCGCCCTGTGGCCCCGCATTGTCGCCGCGACGGGCGGCGCCGCGAACGACAACGCCGTCACATTCTGGCGCCGGTGGGCGATTGGATCGACCGGACTGCTCGCCGCCAGCCTGGCCGCCGTCGCCATCATGATCGCCACGCCAGCACCGGCGCCCGATCCGGTGACGACGCCGGTCGCCGGAGCCATCACCCGGGTCGCGACGCTGAAGCTGGACAATGGCGTCACGGCGCTGACCCTGGCCTATGACAGCGTCACGGGTGAACTGTACCTTGCGCCGACGCGCGAGATGGAAGGCGACACGCGCGTTCCGCACCTGTGGCTGGTCCTGCCGGATGAGGGCGGTGTGCAACTGGTCGGCGCCATCGATGGTCACGACACGTCACGGCACAATCTGGAGGGCGTCATCGTCGGTCAGGCCACGCAGGCCATCGCGGTTGCCGTGTCGATGGAAGCCCCCGGCCATACCCCCGACTCCGATCATCCCGACGGGCCCGTGGTCGCCCAGGGTGAGTTCCAGGCGCTGTAGTCTGCATCCGGCCTGGCCGGATCGACGTAGATATCAGGGACGACAGACGGGCAGGGCCTCCTTTGTTTGACTGTCGTCCGGCGGGGAGGCTCCCGTCCCTTCCATGGCCTCCCCGCTGTCCCGGGACGGTTGGATGTGCGCGCTGCGCCCCGAAAGACTCGTGAAAACAAGCCGCCGGTCAGCGGTCGTAGCGATCTTCCCGACCGGCTCGCCAGGTTGATCACACTGCTTCCGAAGGTTCTTCGGGAGAGTGGTGATGAGCGATACAAGCGCACGGCTGGGCCTGCCCTATCTGGCCGCCGGGCAGATGCAGAAACATGTGACCCTCAACGAGGCGCTGACCCGGCTGGACGGGCTGGTGCAGTGCGGAGTCGCGAGCCGCAGCCTGACGGTCCAGCCGGAGGCGCCGGCGAGCGGCGCGCTCTACATCCTGCCGGAGGGCGCCGAGGGGGCGGCTTGGTCGCTGCACCCGGCCGGCAGTCTGATGCGGGCGGAAGGCGGCGGCTGGACCCGTGTCGCCGTACCGGCCGGACTGATCGCCGTGATCGCCGACACGGACGAGATTGTCATCTGGCACGAGGCGGACTGGGCCCCGCTCGCTGCTCTGCTCAGCGAACTCCAGAACCTTGAGCGGCTGGGCGTCGGCGCGACGGCAGATGCGGCCAACCCGTTTCTCGCAAAGTTGAACTCGGCCCTGTGGACCGCGCGCGACGTCGGTGACGGCGGCACGGGTGATCTGAGGCTGGTACTGAACAAGGCGTCGTCGTCGGGGGTGCTGTCGCTGATCCTGCAGAGCGGCTGGTCAGGGCGCGCCGAGCTGGGCCTGATCGGCGAGGATGGCTTTGGGCTGAAGGTCAGCGCCGACGGGTCAGGCTGGACCGAAGCATTGAAGGTCGATCCGGCAAGCGGGCGGGTCAGCTTCCCTCGGGGGGCGATGCGACGTGAGGCCACGGTGGTGACGATGGACAGTGTCTGGACCCCGCCTGAGTGGGCCCGCTGGGTCGAGGCGACGGTCGTGGGAGCGGGCGGTGGAGGCGGCGCGGGCGCCTGGGGGACGAGCGGTGCCGAACGGCCCGGCGGTGGCGGCGGGGGTGGCGGAGGCACAAGCCACGCTGCCTGGGCGAGCGACAGCTTGCCGGCCGCGCTGGACCTGACGGTAGGCCCGGGCGGTGCACCCGGTGCCGACGGCGGTGTCACCCGCATCCTCTCGGACGGCCTGCAACTGCTGGCTGCCGGGGGCGGCAAGGCCGGAACGTCAGGCAGTCTTGGCGGCGAAGCCGGGGCCACGGGCGACGGTCTCTGGCCAGCAATCTCGGGCGGGACCGGCGGCGCGGGCGGCGGGCTGACCGCAGCCGACGCCGTGCTGGCCGCCCAGAACGGAGACGGCGGGGCAGTCCTGCTGCGCCCGTCGGAGGGCGGTTCGGGGGGAGGTGACGCGCCCGGCAGCCCGGGCGCATCGGCCAGCGAGCCGGCTCACGGGCCGGCGGGCGGGGGTGGAGGCGGCGGCAGCGCGGCGCTGACGTCCGGCCAGGCAGGCGGCGCGGGCGGTCTTTATGGCGGCGGCGGCGGTGGGGGCGGCGCAGGTGTGACGGCGGGCGGAACAGGCGGAGCCGGTGCCGATGGCCTGATCCTGCTGGTCGCGGTCGGATGAGCCGGCGCGGGAAGGCCGGGGTACCGCAGGATCGCGGACTGCCCCTGCTGGATGCCGAGATGTGGGAGGCACCGGCCCGCCTGTCGATGGAGGACTGTCTGGACGAGATCGCCGCCGGGCTCGGGGGAGCGGACCAACGGGAGCGGGAGGACGAGCTGTGAGCCACGCGGAACCGATGAAATCAAACGATGTGTCGCTGGCGGAAGGGCGGTGGTTGTGGCGCCGCCTGTTCGTCTTTCTGACCAGTCTTGCGCTTTGGGCGCTGGTGCACCGCGCCGTCGAGCGGGTGCCGCCAGCGGCCCTGCCTGACATTGTCGACCGGCTTCTGATGCTGATCGCCCTGATCACCCTGCTCTATCTGGTGGCGCCGACGGCCCAGCAGCTGGTGGCCTTGGGCGTCCGTTTCCGGATCGGGACCGGAGGTCGGCCATGAGCTTCCGCTTTTCCACCCGGTCGCGCCGCGCGCTTGAGGGCGTACACCCTGATCTGGTTGCGGTGGCCGAGGCGGCCCTGGCGATGACGCCGGTCGACTTTATGGTGACCGAGGGCCTTCGCACTCCGGCGCGACAGGCGGCCCTGGTCAGGGCGGGGGCCAGCCGGACGATGAACTCCCGCCATCTGACGGGGCACGCCGTGGATGTCGCCGCGGTCGTCGACGGACAGCTGCGCTGGGACTGGCCCCTGTATCCGCGCATCGCGGCCGCCTTCAAACAGGCGGCGCGCGAGCGGGGCGTGACGATCGTCTGGGGCGGCGACTGGCCGCGTCTTCACGACGGCCCCCATTTCGAGCTGGACCGGAAGGTCTATCCGGCATGAGACGTCTGCCATGGTGGAGCGGTGTCGTCGTTGCCCTCGGCGCGCTTGTGCTGGCAGTCGCCGCGGGCCATGGACTGGGCCTTCGCTGGGACCCTCTTGATCTTCAGGGGCGCAGGCTCGACGCCGCCCGGTCGCGGGCAGCCGTGGCCGAGGCTGACGCCCGTGCCCGCAGGGCCGAACGCGACGGCGATCGCCGTGTCAGCCGCGACGTTGCGGTTGCCCGGGCGATTGAAATCGAGGTCGGGCGGGTGACCGCTGCGGCCATCCACCAAGCCAGAGAGGCCGATGATGCCGATATGCCGCTGGCGCCCGATCGGGTGCGCCGTCTTGATGACCATGACCGTGAGCTGTGCCGGCACGCGCCCGCCCTCTGTGCCGGCACCGGTGCGGCTGACCCTGCCGGATGAGGCCCGGCGGCCGTGTCGCCTTGTGACCCTTGGGCCGGCGCCGACCCTGGGCGACCTCGAAGCCGCCTATATGGCGCGTGGCGCGGCGCTCGTGGCCTGTGATGCCGCCCGACGCCTCGCGGTCGCCACCCTGATGGCCGAACGGCTCGCCGGGGACGCCGCCGCCGAGGCAAACCGGCAGAAATTGCCGTGATACCCGGCACAATTTGCCGTTCAGAGCCCAGGCCCGGCAGAAATTGCCCGGTCAAAAGCGTGGTTAAGGCAACCTAACGCATAAAAAACAAGAGGTTGGCCTCTGGCCTCAAGACGGTGCTCTGGCGCCCGTCTTGCTTGTCAGTGAACCGAGCAAAATGCTCCCGGCAGCCAAAATGGCGTCG
>CAXICH010000008.1:0-24166 GCA_964022245.1 uncultured Alphaproteobacteria bacterium | reverse complement strand
AACTTCGGTGTCGCCGGGGGCCGTCATCTTCATGTCGCGGTCGAAGACGGGCGTCGCCGAGGTGAGCATGGCGGCGGCCAGCACGGGAACAATGGCTTCAATCATGACGTCTCTCCTGTTGGTCTCGTTGCGGGGTGGTTGCGGGTGCTCGAACCAGAACTTCGTAGGTCAGTCGGCAGCTCAGGCCGCCGCCGGGCGGATCGGCCGTGCGCCCGATTCGGCGGCATTGGCATTGCTGGATGTTCAGTCCCTGATGGGCGCGGGCAATCTCCGCCGCCCGGGCCCGGGCGCGAGCGCAGGTGCTCGCTTCGTCCGACCCGGATTCAGTGAGGGTCCGCATTGTCCACCGCGCGTCCTGCGACATCGCGGGGCCGGCGGACAGTCCGCACACGCCGGCCATGACCGCCAGCGAAATCGCCTTGAATGCGGTCGCGGCGGAAGGAACCGGGGCATGTGGATGAAGCGGGCTTCCAGTCATGGTCGACCGGATCGCAGGACGGGCGATGAATATCTTTGTTCGGCCGATGAACAATTCTGAAAAAGTCGGGTCTCGACTCTGAAAATCCTGAATTGTCCTGCTTTTCCTGCCCTTGCGTCGATCTCCGACGGAAGCTGGGTCCTACGACCCGGCCAGAGCCCTTGCCTCGATCAGTGCCGGATAGGTCGCTGGAAGGGCCGCCACCGCGTTCAGGGCTGCCAGACAGCCTCGCCCTGCCTGCCTCGCGGCGAGCGTGTCGCCCCGG
Source organism: uncultured Alphaproteobacteria bacterium (assembly GCA_964022245.1). GTDB lineage: Bacteria > Pseudomonadota > Alphaproteobacteria > Caulobacterales > Caulobacteraceae > Brevundimonas. Next base: position 23,423 of record CAXICH010000008.1, on the reverse strand, counting down.
ACAAGGGCGGTGTGCGCCGTGATGCAGTGCAAGCGCGCGCGCCAAGGGTGGTCAGGCGTAAGCCCGGCCCGATCCATAGCGTTGCCCGCGCGGCGGCGCTCATCCACCGCCTCTTCCGTCTTGCCGAGCGCCGCGAGCACACGAGCCCAGCGCAAATGGAAATGCGCGCCCTTGCCGTCCCGCCCATAGAGGACTCTCGCCCCCGTCTGGCGCGCTTCGCGCAACAGGGCGCCGGCTCGCTCGTCCTCGCCGGTCAGGGCCTCGGCCAAGGCCAGTTCGGTAATCGCGTAGAGTGTCCAGAAGTGATCCGCCCCCAGCGTCTCGCGATAGCGTTCGACCATCGGTCGCAACAGGTCTCGTGCGCTTCCGGGATTCCCTCCCCACAAATCGGCGACGGCGCGGCTGTAGGCGGGGGACAGCGATTCCGGATGTTCCGCGCCCAGTGTCGCGTTGAATATCTGCTGGGCCCGGTCGAGGTGATGTTCAGCGCGGGCGAAATCCCCCGCATCGACCAGGAAGTCGCCGTAGTCCGCATGCGCCCAGGCCGTCAGCGGGTGGGCTTCACCATGCAGGGCCTGGCGCATCTCCAGATGCCGGCGCATCGCCCTCTCGGCTGACTCGAAATGGGCCAGCTTCCTGAGAGAAAGTCCCAGGAACCACTCCGCATCGGCCCTTTCCCCCGGGGTCAGCCGGTCCGCCTGGTCCAGTGCGTTCGCCAGGGCGGCGGAGGCGTCGTCATAGTCCCCGACTTCGAACTGCAGCTTCGCTCTTGCGATCCGCGCCGCATACAGATCGGGAGAGCCGATGATCCGCGATACCTGCTCCGCGCGCAGGCATATCATTTCCGCCCGGCGCACCTCGCCCGCCAGCCGCAGGTTCTGGCACATGGCGATATCGACCGGGATATTCTCTTGCGCTCGCGGCCCATAGAGCCTGGAGCCGAGACCATGCGCCCGATCGAGGTGCGAGACCGCCTTCTCATACTCCCCCCAATTCGAAAAGGCGGTGGCGATCATCCGATGCAGTGAGACGCGCGTCGCCGGATCGTCGGCCAACGCCTTGTCCATGCTCGCCGCCGCGCCTTCGATCGCGGCGCGAAGCGAACGGTCCCGGGAGCCCGACGCGTAGGGGTCGGCTGACGAAAGAAGCTCCGAACCCATGAACGCCACCAGCGCCTCGACCTGACGCCGCTGTTCGGCAGCCTCCCGATGCGCGCTCCATCCCCAACTGATCGCGACCGCCGCTGTCGTGACGCTGAGAGCCAGCATCAGCAGGCCCGACGCGGCGACAATTCTGACGCGACTTCCGGCCAGCCGCGTCCAGAGATGAGACAGACCACCGTTGAGCCCATCGATACTGCCGGTCGGCCTGGGGGAATGCCTCAACTCCCCGGTGAAGCGGTAACCGCTGCCATAGACGGCCTCGATCCGGCTTCCGTCTTCGCCCAGCGCCTGCCGCAAGCGGCCGACGGCCTTGGCAAGGGAATTTTCATGCACGAGGCGTCCCGGCCAACCCGCCTCGAGCAGGGCGTCCTTGGTCAGAGGTTCGCCGGCATGGTTGAGCAGCGCCGCCAGGACGGCAAGGCAGCTACGATCGACATCGACCGCCTTGCCTTCGACCTTGAGCGTGCCGGCGACCCCATCGAACTCGACATGGCCGAAACGCCAGATTGCGGCAGCGTACTGCGAAGCCTCCATCGGACGACCATAGGCGTGATTTGCCCGCGCACAATCAAACGGTCCCGCTACAGTCAGTCCGAGGGCCGAAGGGCAAACCGTCGATGCCGTCGACGAGCCTGTGACCTGCGGGGGGCGGGAGACCTGCGCGCTTCGAAATCGCCGAGCCTGACGGGAGTAGTCGGACGGTTGGCCGGCGAAGGTTTGAAGGTCCGCTTGCCGGCGGTGAGTGAATGTCCGGTTCTGGCGCATAGGAGCCGCGAGCCGAGCCCGACATGCCATAGGTGCCTAGGGAGCGAGGAGTTTCAGAGGATCCACACCTAACGCAATCGCGATGCGTTCCACCACTTTGAGGGTTGGGTTACGGCGACCGCGTTCCAGTTCCCCAACGTAGCTGTACGACAGCCCAACATCGTGAGCGAAAGCTTCCAGGGTGATCCCGGCGGCCTGCCGTCGCTCACGCACATTCCGTCCGAAATCTGCCGCTAGACCCATCCCGGCTAACACAGCCAGATCGGCAATTTGGGCCAGTTACTATAGTAACTTCGCTCGCGAACGTGGTGTGGGAAGGGAAGACACCGCACATGTGCGATGTGCCCGATAGCCTTATTGGGCCTCCAATGGCCGCAGAAGTAGATGCGGCTCCACCGCCAAGCTAACCGCGAGTCTTTCGATGACTGCCAAGGTTGGGTTTCTCAGCCCTCGCTCGATCTCGCCGAGGTAACTGTAGGATAGGCCAGCGTCCTCGGCCAATGCTTCGATCGTGATCTCTCGCCAGAGCCGAGCTTGCCGAACGTTCTGACCAAATTGAGCCCGCAACTCCATCGCCATAGGCGCACGGATTTGAGCGCATCGGGCCAGTCACTATAGTAACCATTCTGGCTGTCCGCTAGATTCTCGAACGGCCAGTTGAAGTGACTCGCCGATACGCTGTTAGGCGGAGACATCCGTGTCCCACGGCTCTGATCGACTAGGTGATCCCGGACGGGGGGGCATATCGGCCTTTTACGATCGTTACGCCGCTTGGCTGAAGGCTCGGCTGGTAAGGCGATACGGCGTTCAGGATGCGGAGGATTTGTTTCAGGAAACTTGGTTGCGGGTCGGCCCGTATCAAGCCGCTCAGGCCGTTCGGCATCCCAAAGCGCTCTTGCTGCGCATCGCTTCAAATCTGGCGGCGGACCTTTATGCCGGACGAGATCGTCGGGCTCGTTGCGCCCGTGAAGTCGGTCAACTGGACGGCTGGGGCGTTGAGATGCCCGCCCAGACGGATGAGGTACTCGCCAAACAGCTTGTCCTCAGCTTGCCTGTGCCCCTTCGCGATGTCTTTGTGCTATCCCGGTTCGGCGGTCTGACGAACACGCAGATCGGCGAACAGCTCGGGATTTCTCCCAAAACCGTTGAGTGGCGCATGACCAAGGCCTTGGCTCACTGCGCAGCCCAGCTTCGGCGCTAGAGATGGGGCGCACCATGACCGGCCCGACGATCCGGGTTGAAACCGCGGAGTCAGAGGCGGCCGCCTGGCACGCCCGTCTGGGCGCGCGTAACGTCAGCACCGGCACGATCGAAGAATTCTTCGCCTGGCGCGCGGTGCCGGCGAACGCCGAGGCCTATCGCCGCGTCGAAAAAGTCTGGACCGATACGGGCAAGCTGGCGGACGACCCTGCCATCCTGGAAGCCCTCAATGCCGCGATGTCGCGCAAGACCGGCACGGGTCGGTCCCGCGCGGTGCCGCGCGGTCTTCTGGGCCTGGCTGCGGTCGGCGCGGCGGCGGCGCTGGCGATGGGCGGATGGGCCTGGATGCAGAGCAGGACGGTCTTCGTCACAGGCGTGGGCGAGCAGCGCGTCGTGCAGTTGGCCGACGGGTCGTCGATCCGGCTGGATACGGGCTCGCGGGTCAGGGTTCGGTTCGCGGGCGATCAGCGCCTCGTGGATCTTGAGCGCGGACAGGCGCTGTTTACCGTGGCGCACGACCGGGCGAGACCGTTCGTCGTCCAGGCCGGTGGGACACAGGTGACGGCGGTCGGCACGGTGTTCGATGTTCGCCGTGACGCCGCCGCCGTCAGCGTGACCCTGGTGTCCGGCGTCGTCGATGTGGCGCCGGCGGGGGAGGGCAGGGCGGTGCAGCGGATGGTGGCTGGCCAACATACCCGCGTCACCGCCAGAGAGGTCGCCGTCCGTTCAGTCGATGTGCAGGCCGAGACCAGCTGGACGGACGGGCGGATCGTCTTCCGCGACACACCTCTGCGGTTGGCCGTGGCCGAAGTGAACCGGTATCTGACGGCAAAGATCGAACTGGAGGCTACCTCACTGGACGCCGTGCCGGTCAACGGGGTGTTCAGGACAGGAGACCGGGAGGCCTTCGTCTCCACGGCCTCGCAGGTATTCGAACTTGAAGTCACTCCGGGCCCGGATGGAACCGTCCGCCTCTCGGAGCGAAAAAATAATTGAGAAACCTCTCCGGGGTTACCCGGGGTCTGAACCGTCTCTTCTCTGACGCCATGTGGCGGGGAGGGGAGCCATGAATATGAGTCGCTCGAGTTTTTTGTCCTGCAGTGCGCTGGTCGCCTGTGTTCTCGCCGTCAGCACGACGGCCTGCGCCCAGGAGGCGCGCGACTTCAACATCCCGGCCGGGTCGCTGGGAGACGCGCTGAATCTGTTCGCGACCCAGTCGGACCAGCAGATATTTTTCACCGGGGATCTGGTCGCCGGTTTGCGGACACCGGGACTGAGAGGGCGCCATGCGCCGCCGGAGGCATTGAACACTCTCTTGCGAGGGTCGGGCCTGTCCTGGTCCCAGACGCGTCCGGGGGTCATTTTCCTGCGCCGAAGCGGGCCGTCCGAGGCGGCGGAAGGCCCCGTCCTGCTGGACGAGGTCATCGTCACGGGTACCCTGCTGAAGACGTCTGGCGAACTCGCCTCGCCGGTCGTCGTCCTGAATCGTGACGATCTGGATCGCCGTGGGCCCGCCACGGTGGCCGAGATCCTGAAGGATCTGCCCCAGAACTACGCCGGCTCGGCCAATCCCACGGCGACCCTGGCCGGGGTCGATGGAGCCGGGTCCAACTCGGTGTTCGCCACCGGTGTGAACCTGCGCGGTCTCGGGCCCGACGCCACCCTGGTCCTGGTCAATGGCCGCCGGCTCGCGGGCACGGGTTACCGGGGCGAGTTCGCCGACGTATCGGCCCTGCCATCCGCCGCGGTCGAACGTATTGATATCCTGCTCGACGGGGCCTCCGCCCTCTACGGCGCCGATGCAGTGGCCGGCGTGGTCAATGTGATCATGCGCCGGGCCTTCAATGGCCAGGAATCCCGGCTTCGGCTTGGCGCCGCCGACGGCGGGGCCGAGGACCTGATGGTATCGCATCTCGCCGGAACCTCCTGGGAGACCGGGTCGGCCCTGCTGTCGTACGAATACCAGCAGGTGAACGCCTTCAGTTCTCTGGACCGGCCCTGGACCGCGGACGGGGACCTCAGACCTTTCGGCGGTACGGATCACCGGACGCCGTTCGCCTCGCCCGGCAACATCGTCGCCTTCGACCCGGTGGCCAGGGGCTACGTCTCCCGCTGGGCGATACGGCCCGGTCCCTCGGGCGCCGCCACGACCCCGGCTGATTTCGCGGCAGGGGAGGCCAACCTGCAGGCGACGGCCCAGGGGCAGGATCTCTCCCCCGAAACCGAACGCAGCAGCGTCTACGGCCGTATCCGGCAGAGCCTCGGCGAGCGCCTGGAACTCACGGCCGACCTGCGCTTCAGCCAAAGGGACTACAGCATCGCAGGGGCGACGACGCCGGCCGTGTTCAACGTCACGAGCGCCAATCCCTGGTTCGTGTCGCCGTCCGGGGCGGCGTCCCACACGATCGGTTATTCGTTCTACCGGGACCTGGGACCGCCGCACCGGTTCGGTTCCTCGCGAAGTCTCGGCGTCACCGCCGGCGGTGCTCTGGATCTCGGCCGGGACTGGTCGCTGGAGGCCTATCTGGCACATGCAGAGGAACGGGGCTCGTCCGGGACGGAAGGGCGGGTCAACTCGCGATTCCTGAACGAGGCGCTCGGCAATATTCCGGATGATCCGGCGACGCCCTATCGGGCAGCAGTGGACGGCTATTTCAACCCGTTCGGAGAAGGGACCGCGAACGGTCGTGCGGTACTGGACTTCATCAGCAGCGGCTACACCCGGGCCCACGATCGGAGCCGGGCCAGTTCGGCCAACCTGCTGCTCACCGGACCGTTCTTCAATCTTCCCGCAGGGCCGGTACAGGCGGCGGTCGGTCTGCAGTTCCGGCGCGAGGGCTTCAATACTCAGGTTGAGAGTCTCGGCTCGACCGTTGCGCCGGTGCTGACAATCACGCCCGAGCAGGATCGCAAGATCAGCGCCATCTTCGGTGAGGTGCGCGTGCCGCTGGTGGGGGAGGGGAATGCCCGAGCCGGGGTCCGGCGTCTGGAGCTTTCGCTCGCGGGGCGGTTGGAGGAGTACGACGACTTCGGCTCCACGGCGAATCCGAAACTGGGCGTGATCTGGTCGCCGCTCGAGACCGTGTCGGTCCGGGCCTCGTGGGGCACATCGTTCAGGGCGCCCGGCCTGCCACAGCTCCATGACGCCTCGGCCATCTCGGTGACCTCCGTGCCGCGGGCGGGCGCGAACGTCCTTTCCCTGTATCTCTATGGCGGCAATCCGGACCTCGAGCCGGAGACCGCGGAGACCTTTACATTCGGCTTTGATTACCGACCGGTCGGCGGCGGCGCTCTGAGCGCGAGCCTGTTCAGCACCGAGTTCAGCGACCGCATCGCCCAGCCTGTGGCCGCCAACATCGCCCGCGCGTTGACCGACCCGTCGCTCCAGCCCTTCGTGACGCTCGTCGATCCTGCCAACAACCCGGCCGACCTTGCTCTGGTCAACAGCTACTTGAACCGTCCGGACTTCGCCGGCGGGACCCTGTTCCCGCCGACAGCCTACGGGGCCATCCTCGACGGGCGTTGGGTCAATACCGGCACCGTGTCGGTTCGGGGTCTGGATCTGTCGGCGCGCTACCCGCTGCTGACGGGGAGCCATACTCTCTCGCTTGACGCCTCCGCCTCCTGGTTGATCGACTATGACATCCAGCCCACGCCGACCGCCGATGTACGCGACGTCCTGGGCCTTGTCGGATATCCGGCCCGCCTTCGTTCCCGCGCCGGCGCTGTCTGGTCGTACGAAAGCTGGGGGTTCGACGCTCACTGGAACCACGTGGCGGCCTATGAGGGCCTGGCCGGGCAGGAGATCGCGGCCTGGAACACGATTGACGTCCGCGCGTCGTGGTCGGCGGAGTCGGGGCCATTCGCCGGTCTGCAGCTGGCGCTTTCTGTCCAGAATCTGACGGACGAGGATCCGCCCTTCTACGACTCGCCGGCGGGGTACGGGTTCGACGCCGCCCAGGCCAGCGTCCTGGGGCGCACCGTCGCCCTGCAGATGATCAAGCGCTGGTAGTGCGCCATGATCATCGTCCTCCTGCGTCGCCTCGCGGCGGTCGCGCTGACGCTTGCCTGCCTGTCGTCCGCCGCCCACGCCCAGGGTCGTCCCATGACGATCCGGGATGTCGTCTCAATGTCGTCTTTCGGCGCGGCTTCACTGGATCCGGGCGGGCGATGGGCCGTCTATGAACGACGCGCGGCATACGACGCCGCCCCGGCCTTCGACCTCGATCACCGGTCGGTATGGACCCTCAGCGAACTCTGGATCGCGGAGACCGGCGGCGGGAGGTCGCCGGAGCGTCTCTTGCCGGCTTCGGAGGGCCCCGGCCTGCTCCTCGGGGACTGGTCGCCGTCAGGGCGGCGGCTGCTGATCTACAGGCTCAGAGACGATCGGTTCGAGGCGGGCGTGGTCGAGATGTCCGATCGGTCTGTCTGGTGGACCGGCTTGACGCCGGATGCACCGTTTACGGGTTCAACCGCCGCCTGGCTTGATGATGACCGGCTTGGACTGACGGTGCTTCAGGACGCGCGGCTGCCATGGCTCTTTCGCTATGCAGGGGGAGCCCAGGCCGAGATCGCGCGCCAGTGGTCGGCCCAGGCCCGGGGGCGCGAACCGAGCCGGACCGTGGTCGACACGCTCGGCGGCGCGGCCACGGCGCAAACGCCCGCGCGCGACCGGTCGCTGGTCCTGCTTGATATCGCTCGCCGGGAGGTCCGCCCCCTGACGTCCGGTCTGATTCGGGATTGGGCCGTCTCCCCGGATGGTGGTGCCATCGCGGTGCTGCGCGCCGGTTCTCCGGTGCCGATCAGTCCCGACGGCGTGCGTCAGTTCGGCAACCCCGAGCGGGGGCGGCTGGAATTGATCGAGGTGGCAAGCGGACGGGCGACCTCGCTGCCCGCCGGTCTGGATGTGGCGCCGCACCTGCTGCGGTGGACATCCACCTCCGACGCCTTGCTGGTCTGGGTCCGGCGAGATGGAGAACCCTGGGCTGGCGGCGATCTGGCGCGCGTGGAGCGAGACGGCGCGCTCGTCCGTATTGATCGGCACGGCCTCGACCCGTTCCCGCCGGGCGGCGACATCGACCAGCTCGCCGGCGTGCGCGCGGACTGGATCGGCCAGACGCCTGTTCTCTACGCCCGGCGGCGAGAGGCCTCCCGGTTTGATTGGCAGGCCCTGGCTCCTGGAGAACCGCCACGCGCGCTGACGGCGGACCTGAGCCAGGCGCCGGGCCGACTATCGGCCATTGGCGACGAAACGGCGCTCCTCTTTGCGGGCGGCGGCCTGTGGGAGATCGGGGCAGGCGGGGTGGCGCGCCGTAGCGCCGCTGAGGCCGCTTGGTCCGATGCCCGGACCGCGGATCGGATGAAGCCCGTCAGGCTGCGCGTCAACGCGCCGCCCCGTCAGGATTGGGCGCTGGCGATCGACGGCGCCGGAGGCATGGCTGTCTTGCAGGCTGAAGCACGCCCGGTTCCGCTGGGGGTGCCGGATCCCTCCGGTGAAACAATGGTGCTGTCCGCCACGGCTGGAGCGGCGCTCGTGATCACCCGCGATCGCGGAATGGAGACCCTCAGGCTGGCGGTCCCGGGCGAGGACCGCAAACTGGACCGGGTCAATGCGGGGTTTGCGGACCTCTCCCTGTCCCGGCCTGTGCCCGTGCCGCACCTGGACGCCTCGGGGCGGCCGACGACAAGCTGGCTCTTCCTGCCGCCGGGTCGGCCGCCGGAAGAGGCCAGGGGCGTGGTGGTTCTCGCCTATCCCGGGGCGGTCGATGACGGGCGCTTCCTGAGCCCGCCGAACCTGCTCTACGGGCCGCGGGCCGCCCTGCTCGCCTCGGAGGGCTATGCCGTCCTCTCGCCCTCGATTCCGGTCGCCGCATCAGGGAGCGGAAGTATCGCGAGCTTCCTGACCGATACGGATCTGGCGGTCGACGCCCTGTGGGCGGCCTGGCCCAGGCTCCCGCGAGACCGGACAGCCTTTCTGGGGCACAGCTTCGGCGGATATCTCGCAGTTGCCGCGGCGGGCCGATCGACGCGGTACCAGACCTACATCGCCTGGGCTCCGGCCACCGACCTGCTGGGCCTCTGGGGTGAGTTCACCCCGGCCAGCCGCGCCATGCCGGAAGAAGGCCTCACCCTGCGACAGCAGACGGGTTGGGTCGAGGCCAACCAGGGCGGAATGCCGGGGCCGCCGTGGACGGCGAGCGAGCGCTACCTTGAAGCCAGCCCTTATCTGACAGCGAACCGGATCACGGCGCCCATCCTGCTGATCACCGCGGATCGGGACTATGTGCCGATGTCCCAGGCGGAGCGGGTGTTCAGCGTGATCAATCGCCAGGGTGGCCGGGCCCGCCTCATCACCTATTGGGGCGAGGGACACGTCAACATCAGCCCGGCCAATATCCTCGATGTCTATGACCAGATGCTTCGTTGGCTGGAGGAGACCCTCGGCGACGTCCCGGTCGCTACCGTGAGCTCAGACGCCGACTCCACGCTCGTACCCACCCCTCAACCGCCGCGGCCGTCATGATTTCCCCATAGGTTCCGCGCCAGATCAGATTGTCTCGCGAGAGCATGGTTTCCGCGGCCGCCCGATTGATCAGGCCGGCCTCCGCCAGCCGACCTTCCAGAAGCCACGGCCGCAGGAAGTCGAGGTTTTCGGCGACCATGCGGCCATAGATGGCGGACATCTCGCCCTTGGTCCGGCGCTCGGTGATGATCGGGGGCAGTCGATCGCGAAACGCCGAGCGCGCCAGTCCCCGGTCACGCTGACCGAGGACGAGCTGTGTGGCGGGCAGGGCCAGGCAGGTCTCGACGACCGGCTGCGATAGCAGGGGTGTCAGCACATTGACGACCCGGCTCTGCAGGGAGGGAGACTGGCGGCCGATCCCGTCGATCAGGCCGGCGATCTGCAGGATCTTCGCAGGCCCGAGATCGGCGCAATCGCCAAGCCAGTGGGGAATCGTCGTGTGCCCGATTGGTGTGATCATCTCGTTGCGTCGCGCAGGGCGGGCTTCGGTCGGTCTTCGCGCGCCTGCGATCAGGGACCAGATCGATCGATCATTGAGCCTGGCGAGCCCGGGGAGGGCGGGGGAGGTCAGCGCTCTCCGGCCGCGGGCGCGCCAGAGATCCGTGAACACGTCAGCCGTCGCACCCTGCAGCAGGATGGAATCCCCACCCCGGCCGGTCATGATCGCCGTCGCACCCGCGGCATGGAGGCGACCGGCCCAATCGCGGTCGTGGTGCATGTCGATCCCGGCGAGTCCCGGACGGACGCCATGGGAAATGGCTTCGAAATCGGCCTCGTTCAACGGCCCGCTGGCATGGGGCACACTGACGATATCGATACCGAGCGCGGCGCCGAGGGCGGTGGCATACGGACGTTCATCGGACTGGGCCTCCGCTCCATAGAGATTGATCCATGGGGCTACGTCCTTGCGCGCGCGGATGAGGCTGGCGGCCACGAGGCTGGAATCAAGGCCACCCGACACCTCCGCGGCAAGCGGGCCGGCGTCGAGGGCCAGGGCCCGCACGGCGTCGTCGAGCGCCAGGGTCAGCGCCGCAGCGGCTTCGGCGTCGCTGACGGGCTGCGTCGCGCCGCGCCGGACGATGGCTGCAGGCGTCCAAAGCGCGGTCGGAAGGGTCTTCAGGGGGGCCGGTTGGACGGTTCCGGGAAGGATGGCGACCGGACCGTCGAGCAGCAGGTCCTCCCACACGAGCAAAGGGTCATCCAGCGCCTGGGCGACGCGATCGAATGCGATGCTCCAGGACCGCGGAACCGGCAGCCAGGCCGGCACCTCGGATGCAACGATCGTCAGACCGTCATCCTCCCATGCGATGCAGTCCAGGCCGCCGCAAGGATCACGCAGGATCTCCGCCACCTCGCCTTCGCCCGATATCCGAACGCCCACGAACCGGCCCCAGAAGCGCGCCAGCAGCTTGCGTTCGTAGCTCCAGGGCTCCTGGTCCGTGTCTGGCCTTACGATCCGATGCTCCCGGTGAAAGACCTGGCCAATCAAACGCCAGGCGCCCACGAGCAGGGTGGCGGGAGGTGATGGTCCCTCGACCGCCAGCCAGGCACGGTCGCTCAGGTCAGAAACAGTCATGCCGGCGGTGATCGCCTGGGATCGCAAGGTGTCGGCGCGTGCGCTCGCCGCCGACGCCGGTCCCCTGGACACGATCAGATAGTCGCCCACCTCAGAAAACGGCGATGGGGGTGAAGGAGCGGACGCGGTCGAACCGGTCGCCGATCACGAGGTCGTCGATCTGGAGCCAGCAGTGAGCGAAGAAGGGCCAGGTCTTGACCCCGAAGACCCAGTCCACGCGCTGGCCGTCGGATGCGAGGACGCGCCGCAGCTGATAGGCGCGTTGAAGACAGAGTCCCTCGAACGGGATGAAGGGCAGGACGGTGCGATAGGCGGACACCCGGGCCGAAATCCGCCGACAGTCGAACGGCGTCGGCCGGCTGCCCCGGGGCTCTGCGGCGTCGACCAGTTGCGCCAGTGATTGACCCCGGAACGCCGCGGTCGCCGCCAGAGTCCGGATTGCCGTGTCCAGGCACGCGATCCGCCCCGGGTATTCATCGGCGGTCAGTTCGCCTCGCGGCGTCACCGGCGTGCGGCAGGTCGGCGGTCCTGGATCGGGGGCGATGAGGCCGGCTGACTGAAGTTCTTGCAGGACGTCGTCGTCTGCGGAGACCGCCCCTGATCCGACGGGCGTGAGCTGATTTCCGCCGCCGACGAGACATGAATACCGGTCGGCGCCGACGTCGAGAATGACCACGTCGTCACGGATCCGAACCATATGCAGACCGGCTGCAAGGGTCACCTGGCGTGCCATGGGGTCCTCCTGATGACGGGCCTCGGGGCGGTCGCCACAAGGACGACCGCCCTTTCGTTCAGGCCGGGGTGCGGCTCTGGACGATCAGCAGTTCGAAGTACGGTCCGATTTCGCCGTCCTGGGTGAGCGCCTTGGCGCTGCCGAAGCTGACGAGGCGGAGTTTGGGCGTGGTCATCACAGTCTCCTTGGGTTGATCGCCACGGGTGTGGCAGCCCCAGTGAGCGCGCTGTGTGGCCAGCAGAAAAGCTATATCTGGAGTATATTCAACGGCTCACTCCCGACCGCGCATATTCGGATTTTGGTTGTGAGTGACCTGCACACCGCCAAGCCGCCAGCCGGCTGGACGCGGCGCTTTGGATGGCCAGCGGGCTGGGTAGAGTGAACTCGTTTCGCGATTTCGGATGGGCCGCAAGGAGCGTCGACGGATAGTCTCGGACGCGAGGGCTTCCGGGCAGGGATGGCCTTCATGAGGCTTCAGTCTTGGCCTCCGTGGCCGCCCCTTTTGGGGGCGACCACTCAACCGTCAGGCCGGCGTGCGGCTCTTCACGAACATCAGTTCGAGGTACGGTCCTTCCTCGCCATCCCGGGTAAGCGCCTTGGCGCTCCCGAGGCTGACAAGGCGCAGTTTGGACGTGGTCATCACGGTCTCTCCTTGGGTTGGTCGCCACGGATGTGGCGCAAGGAGTGAGCGCGCGGCTCGACCGTCTGAAAAGCTATATCTGGAGTATATTGAGAGGTCAGCGCCCCGGTTTGGGGCGTTTGGAGAGCAACTCGGCCGCGCCCGTCTGTAACCAGGCCTGGGCCTGCTCGCTCGTCTCGTCGCCGTCCAGCAGGGTGTCGAACATGCCGGTGATCGCGGTGATCAGGGTGCGGGCGTCCCGGTGAGGATGGTCGCCATCTTGTTGTCGGCGCAGCGCCGGGCCAGCTCGGACGAGCCGATCACGACCGAGAGAATGAGGGCATAGGGATCGCTGTTGGTCGCCGCGGCGAACCGGTGGATATGGTCGAGGTTCAGGCGGGTGGCACCCGACTCGAAGCGTTCATAGGTTCTGAGCGCCATGTTCATGGCGCTGGCGACCTCGGCCGTGGTCATGCCGCGATGTTTGCGGACCGCCTTGACCGCCGCGGAAAGCAACTCGCCGTCGCGGGGCAGTTCAGGCGGCACTCCACTCATCGGCGAAACCTCTCAAACACGGGATGGTGCGACGGGACGCTTCAGTGGGCAACGCTCATCCTTTCGTTTCCGTACACAACCGGTGCTCCTCCGCCACAAAGCGGCGGATGAACCGACGGCGCACGGCGGATATCTCGACGTTTTATGGCGTTTTTGGCCATTCGGGGTTGCAACTCATTGGCGAGCCGGTCGATCCGCGCCAGAAACCCTGGCTCCCTTCCTGGAGACGACCGTGACCCGAAAGCGCGATCCCTTCCTCCTTGCCCTGGAGAGCATTCGCCATCTGTCCGAGCAGGGGGCCTATGCGCCCAGGACGCCGATCGTGATCATCGAGGAGGCCCGGCGCCTGCGGCTGTCGACCACGCCGGTGCGCGAAGCTCTCGCCTGGCTGTGCGGCGAGGGCTTGATCGAACGGGCGCCCTTCGGCGGCTATCTGGCCTCGCGGATCGACGCGGCCCTGGTTCGGGACAGGTTCGCCTTCCGGCTCCATTGCCTGACGACAAGTCTGAACCTGGCCGAGGCCGTGCAGGACCGTGATGAACCCGTTCCGTCGTCCGCCGCACCGGAAAAGCGGCTGGCCGAACGTCTCGACCGCATTGTCCGGGGCGCGGGCAACCAGGTCCTCGCCGAAGCCTTTGAACGGGTGGGCCGCCAGCTCCTGCCGCTGGCCCAGGCGGAACAGCGGATCCTGCATGATCGTGAAGCCGAGGCCGTCTCTATCCTTCAACCGGCCGACTCCGGCACGATCCCGGCGCTCCGGCAGGCCCTGGTCGCCTATCACCAGCGCCGGATGGACGCCGCGCCGCTGCTGGTCCTCGACGTCTCCGGAGAGCGGCGGGATCCTCCCGGTGAGGCGGTCTAGGTGCCGGTGCGGCTGGCGTGCCTCGGTCTGGGCCTGCTGCTGGGATTGCAGGCGGCGACGCAATTGTTCGCCTGGACCTATCAGTGGGCCGCGGCGCTTGGCCCGGCGATGCGGGTTCATCCTGACCTGGCGCTCTATCCGCCCTGGGCGATCCTGGCCTGGCGCGGGGAGTTCGGCGACGAGGCCCGGACAGCGGTTTCACGCAGCGCGCCGCTGATCCTGTTCGGTGCGGCGAGCGGCCTGGGGCTGGGAGCGCTTGTCAGCGGCGATCGAACGGCGCGTCGGATCCGGGGATGGGGCGGCTGGGCCGAGGCTCGCCGCGCGGGCCTGCTCAGTCCGGCCGGCGCGGTCCTGGGCGTATTCAGGGGGCGGCTGCTGGCGACGGCCGATCTTCGGCCGTCCCTGGTGACTGGCGGGACCCGCAGCGGCAAGGGGCGGGGCCATGTGACCCCGACCCTGTTGTCGTGGACCCCGAGCGTCCTGGTGCATGATCCCAAGCGCGAACTGTGGCGGATCACCGCGGGCTGGCGGGCGCGGTTCTCGCACGCCTTCTACTTCGCGCCGCGGGATCCGGCGTCCGCGCGCTGGAATCCATTGGCGGAAATCCAGCCGGGACCCGGCGAACTGGCGCAGGTCCAGCGTCTCGTGGCTATCCTGTCCGATCCCGGGGGCGCACGGGACGATGAGGCGATCTGGGACAAGGCCGCTTCGGAAATCCTCGAAGCCGTGATCCTGCATGTCCTTTACACAGCCGAGGACGCTGACAAGACCCTGCTCAAGGTGCGCGAGCTTCTGGCCGATCTCGACGATGCGGCCGACGGGATGATGAAGACCCTTCACCGGTCGGGGGCGGGCGGGAAGCCCGAGACCCATCCGTTCATCCGGACGGCGGTGAAGGGCTATGCCGCCATGCACGACCGGTTCCGGACATCGGTGCAGGGGACGGCGCGATCCTATCTGAAATGGCTGGCCGGCGAGGATGTGGAGCGGGCGCTGTCGGCGTCCGACTTCGCCATGGGCGATCTGATGTGCGCCGAGGCGCCGGTGTCGCTCTATGTCCAGGTGGCCCCGGCGGACGCCGCCGCGCTGCGGCCGCTCGTGCGATTGATGTTCTATTCCGCCGCCCAGGCCCTGACGGCGGAGGAGACAAGGGACGCGACCGGCCGGGAGAAACACCACAAGCTTCTGATGGTCATGGACGAGTTTCCGCTCCTGGGGCGGCTGGCCTTCTTCGAGAAGTCGCTGCGCCTGATGAGTGGTTACGGGGTCAAGGCGATGTTCGTGGCCCAGTCGCTCAATGACATCGTCGAGACCTACGGCCAACACAACACCATCCTCGACAACTGCGCGGTCTACACCGCCTTTTCGGCGCTCGATCCGCTGACCCAGGACAAGGTCTCGAAGCTGACGGGGTCGGTGACCGAAACGCGCACCAGCCGCAGTGGCCCCGCAGGCCTGGGGACGGGCCGCAGTTCGGTGTCCCGCGCGGAGATCGAACGGCCCTTGCTGGAGCCGGGCGAGATTCGGTCGCTGCCGGACGATCAGCAGCTGGTGTTCGTGGCGGGACATCGGCCGCTGCGAACCGAAAAGCTGCTCTATGACCGGCGCGAACCATTCCGGAGCCGCGCGGGGGAAACCCCGCCCGATCAGGGCCGGCAGCTCGACGTTCCGCCCCGCGCCCCTCATCCGTGGGCGGGGCGCCGCAGCCTCGGGGAGGACGCCGAGGCCAGTCTGCCGCTGTTCAAGGAGGTGGCGGCGGCCATGGACGACAAGAAGGTCGCCGCCAGGGCGGCCGATATCTACGGGCGGGTGGCGCAGGAGATGGCCGCACAACAGGCGGTCCTCGATCAGTTGCAAGGACCAGGAAATGCCCAGGACTAACCCCCAGACCGCCCGCGTGCAGGTCTATCTCACCGATCCCAAGCTCGCGACGGCGCTTAATCGCGAGGCGCGGGCAGGCCGGATGCCGCTCAGTCAGGCCGCCGGGCGGGCGATCTCGCGGGGGCTGCAGAAATCGCCCCATGCTGATCCCGAGGATCGGCTGCTGCAGCTCGAACGCTCGCTGAGGGACCACATGCGGTCGACGGCGCGGGACATGCAGATCGTTCAGGAACTCCTGATCGAGGTGGCGCGGGCCTTCTTCCTGCGTCTGCCCGACGCCGTCGTCGATCAGGATCCGACCGTCCAGGCGGCCGTGGACCGGCGGATCGAACGGCTGCTCGACGCCACGGCCGCACGGATCGTCGCGGGCCGAACCGCGACCGACACGGTCGCCGGGGAACCCCGCTCCTTTGACCCTCAGCCCTGATGGCGGTCCATCCGATCGTCGCGGAACGCAAGCTGGAGGCCTTGCGGCACCCGCCGGGCCCGCTGTCGTGGAGATCCTCGCCAACCCGGACGGACGGCTGGTGCTCGACCGGAGCGGGGAGGGGCGACGTGACACCGGCCAGACCCTGTCGCCGGAGGCGCGCGAGCGCGCCATCAAACTCATCGCCGACTATGTCGGGGAGACGGTGGCGCGCGAGGACCCGCGTCTGTCCGGCGTCCTGCCGGGGACGGGCGAACGGTTCCAGGGATTGCTGCCCCCGATCGTCGCGGCGCCGGCCTTCTCGATCCGCAAACGCCCCGCGGTGATCTGGGGGCTGGCCGACTATGTTCGCGGCGGCGTGATGACGGAGGCCCAGGCGGACGCGCTGCGACAGGCGGCGGCCGAACGCCGCAACATCCTCATCTCCGGCGGGACCGGCTCGGGCAAGACCACCCTGGCCAATGCGGTGCTGGCCGAACCCGCCTTCGCCGGGGACCGGGTCTTCCTGATCGAGGATACGCCGGAGCTGCAATGCTCGGCCTGGGACGTGGTCGCGGTGCTGACCCGGCGGGTGCCGGTCGTCATCGGGGTGGTCGATCTGGTGAGGGACGCGCTGCGGATGCGTCCGGACCGGATCGTGGTCGGCGAAATGCGCGACGGGGCCGCCGCGCTTGAGACTTTGAAGAGCTGGAACACCGGGCATCCCGGTGGTCTGTCGACGATCCACGCCAACTCCGCCGAAGACGTGCTGCGTCGCGTCGAGGATCTGATCATCGAAGTGGTCGCCCGGCCGCCCCGGCGCGCGATTGCCCAGGCGGTCGACCGGATCGTCCATATCCGGCGCACGGTCCAGGGCCGACGGGTGGAGGCTGTGCTCGCCGTCGAAGGGCTTGAAGCGGATCGTTACCTGCTGACGCCGCTCGCGTGAGGACAGAGCGCGCCGGCACCATGCGGCTTCCTGGTGGATCGCTGACATCGCGACGCCTGGAGAAGCGCTTCGCCGCCGCGGCCGGTTGATGTGGGCTCGACCGGCGGCGCGGCCATGCGCAGGTCCGGTCAGTCCGGTCAGGAAGGCGATGTCCGGGCGCGGTCGTTCCGGTTACGGCGCCGCTTTACGACGGCCAGACGGCGCGCAGCCCTTCCACCAGCAGGTCCCGCCGGCCGGGCGCGAGCTGGTCCAGATTCCGTTGCTTCCAGCGGACCGCCGGCAGATCGGCGATGCCCGGCAGGCCTATGAGGGACCAATCCGGTTCGCCGCTTTTGAAGCCGATCAGGAATTCGCGATGCGCGGTCGGCATATCATCGACGATGATCGTGATGAGGGCTTCGCGCGCGGCGATCAGTTCGCCGAGGCTGACCGGCTCCAGCGTCATGCCGACGAAGCCTCGCTGAAACTCCCCGGCGATATCCTTGCGGCGCGGGCGCAGCACTTCGGCCATCGGGCGAGGGTGGCTGATCAGATAGGCGATGAAGGCCTGCCGCAGTTGATCGTCCACGCCTTCATTGGCCAGGAGGTCGCGCACGTCGAACAGATCGCGCGGGTGCTGGCGGTCCAGGGCGGCGGTGATCTTTCCGGCATAGAGGTCGGGGAGCGAGACCATCCGGGCTTCGGCGAAGCCGAACCGGTCCTCCACAGCCGGCGCGACGTCCCGCAGTTCTGCGGCGAACACCGTGCCGCGCAATACGGGCGTGACCTCGATCTTGATCTGGACTCCGTCCGCGGCGACGAGAAGTTTGTCGATCGTGCCTTCGGGCCGCGCCTGGCCAGGCGTCACCACGACGCGGGGCAGTCGTTCGGCCATGGAGGCCGCGATCCGCCTCAGGCCGGCGTCGATCGCGGCCAGGGACTCGGCCCGTTCGCGGACGGGCAGATAGGTCAGATCGATATCGACCGAAAGGCGCGGGAGATTGCGGACGAACAGATTGATGGCCGTGCCGCCCTTCAGGGCGAATTCGGTCTCGGCCAGAACGAACGGCAGAGTGCGGATCAACAGCCGGACCTGGCGCTCGTAGAGATCACCGAACGGCATTGAAATCCTCCGGCACGGTGATGCGGTAGGTCGGGTCAAGCCGGCCCCCCTTGGCCAGCATGCGGTTGCCGCTGCCGAGGTTGATCGAGGTTCGGTCCAGCCGCTTCAGCCACCCGTGGCCGTGTCGATCGGCGAAGAAGAAGAACAGGCGTTTGACCTTGATGCTCCGGCAGTCGTCGAGGAGCAGTTGCAGGCGACGCGGGCTGAGATTGGCCAGGCCCTCGACCAGGGCGTCGACCTGATCGAACGTCTCGCGGTCGGGGAGTTCGTCGAGCAGTTCAAGCAGGGCGCGTTCGGGCGTCGAGACGAGCATCGGCCATTTCCAGTGCCCTATGGGCATTTCGGCCACGCCTGCCGGGCCCCAGGCAAAGGGATCCGCCGGCCCGGAAGGCTCCTCGCCCCGGAGTCCGAACCAGGCGGCGTGGCCAAACAGCCTGGCCGGATTGTGATAAAGGAAGGCGACGCCGAGCTTGAGGTCGTTCAGCCAGGTCGGCGGCCGGGTCAGGCCGTACAGATGAACCTCCTGGACCTCGCGGCTCAAATAGTGGCCGAACCCCTGGAGTTCGAGCGCGGTGCGGCCGCCGACGACAAGTTGGTGGTCGAGCAGCGTTTGCAGCGACAGGACGACAAGTTGCCAGTCAAGCGTGCCGCGCGGGCGGCGATAGACGCGGCGGGCGGGTTGCTCGAGCCAGCCGGCGGCGACGTATTTGGCGCGGAGCGAATTGTAGTAGCCGTGTTCGTTGAGCCAGGCGGAGTCCACCACCAGCCCCTCAGGCAACAGCCGCTCCAGCTTGTTTAGCTTACCTGACATTTGCGCACTTATGGTGCTCAAAGTGAATAAATGTCAAATGTTGGATCATCCGGACGCTCTGTTTGAGCACCCGGAGTGATCAAACTCTCGTACTATCAAACGGCGAATCCTGGACTCCTGGCCGGGTCCGGGGAGAAGGGCGAAGGCGAAAGCCCGGTCGTTCTGGTGCAAGGCGGGCATCGCCATCAGCAGCCTGCGGCTGCCCACCCCGCGAGTGACCGAGAGCGCTGCGTCACGAGGAGACCGACCGCAAGTCGTCGCAACTCATCCTGCGAGTTGGGAATGGGTCGTCGAGACCGACGTAGGCCAAGTTGTTTCCAGAGTTGATGCAAGTCGCCAAAAAGTCGTCGGCAAGTCACTGAATTTACTTACATAAAATGATTGACAGTCCGCGGAAATCTTTGCTTGCAATGGGTCGCCGCGCGGTGACCTGCGCTGAAACAAAGGAAGTAAATCATGCAACGGAGACTGGGGCGCCGCCTGTTCGGCGCAGCGATGACGTGTGGCCTGATGCTGGCCGGACCGGCCCTGGCCGGAGGCTCGGGCATGCCCTGGGAAGGGCCGCTGCAGCAGGTGGTGCAGTCGATCACGGGACCGGTTGTTCAGGCCGCCGCGGTCGTGGCCGTGGTCGTCTTTGGAGCCGGCATCGCCATGAGCGAGAACGGCTCCTCGATGCGCCGGGGTCTGGGCATCATGTTCGGACTGTCGATCGCCTTCGCCGCCTCGACCTTTTTCCTCGACTTCTTCGGCTTCGCCGGCGGCGTGGAGATCGGGTGATGGACCCGCGGCCGGACGGATGGGAACTGCCGGTGGCCCAGGCCCTGGCCGAGCCGGTGCTGATGGCCGGCATGCCGCGCGGCTACGCCATCGCCATGGGCACGATCGCCCTGGTGCTGGGGCTGGCCCTGCGGATCTGGTGGCTGGGCCTGCTCTGGTGGGCGGTCGCCCATGCGATCGGCCTGTGGGCCGCCCGGTCCGACCGGCGCTTCTTCGATGTGCTGCGCCGTCATCTGGCGCTGCCCGGCCATCTGGACGGGTGAGGGCGCGATGCGGTTCCTCGACGAGCATCGCAGGCGTCCGGCCGCCCTGGCTGACCATCTGCCCTGGGCCGCCCTGGTCGCGCCCGGCGTGGTCCTCAACAAGGACGGCTCGTTCATGGCCGGGTTCCGGTTTCGGGGACCCGACCTGGAATCCTCGACCGAGGACGAACTGATGGCGGTGCGGGCCCGGCTCAATAACGCGCTGAAACGGCTCGGGTCCGGCTGGTGCCTGCATATGGAGGCGCGCCGTCGTCCGGCCACGGCCTATCCGGAGAGCGCCTTTGACCTCGATGTGGCCTGGCTGCTCGATTCCGAGCGCCGCATCCGCTTCGAGGATGCCGATCCGGCCTTCGAGACGGATTTTCGCCTGGCCCTGACCTGGCTGCCGCCGGCTGACGAGACCCGCCGCATGGAGCGGTGGCTGTTCGACGGGCTGGCCAAGGGCGGCCACGACTGGCGGCTCTCGCTTGCGACCTTCGGCCGCGAGGCCGATACGACGCTCGACCTGTTGTCCGATGCCCTGCCGGAGATCACGCGGCTCGACGACGCGGACCTCCTGACCTGGCTTCACGACAGCGTCTCGCCCAAACCCTTCGCGGTGCGGCCGCCCGAGACGCCGATGTTCCTCGACGCCTGGCTCGCCGACGCTGGCCTGACTGGCGGGGTGGCGCCCCGGCTGGGCGACCGCTGGCTCAAGGTGGTCTCGGTGCGGGGCCTGCCGTCGGTGACCCGGCCCGGGCTGCTCGACGCGCTGGGGGCCCTGCCGTTCGAATACCGCTGGACGGCGCGCTGGATCGGCCTGGACAAGCCCGAGGCCGAGCGGGAGATCGTCAAGCTGAGGAAGCGCTGGTTCGCCAAGCGCAAGGGCGTCGGCGTCCTGCTGCGCGAGGCCATCACCAAGGAGGAGGTGCCGCTCCTGGATACGGACGCGGCATCCAAGACCGAGGAATGCGACGGCGCACTGGCTGCCCTGGGGGCCGAAAGCTGCGCCTTCGGCTACCTGACCGTGACCGTCACCGTGCTGGACGCCAGCGAGGTGGGGGCCGCGGCCAAGGCCAGAGCGATCGAGGCGGCGCTCAACGCCCAGGGGCTGGTGGCCCGGATCGAGGATCTCAATGCGGTCGAAGCCTGGCTAGGCTCGTTGCCCGGCGAACCCTATGCCGATGTGCGCCGGCCTCTGGTCTCGACCCTGAACCTGGCCGATCTGCTGCCGGTCTCGGCCGTCTGGGCGGGGCCGGCGGAGGACGCCAACCTGCAGGGGCCGCCGCTGGCGACCGCGCGCACGACCGGCGCGACGCCGTTCCGGCTGGTGCTACATGTGGGCGACGTCGGCCACGCCATGGTCGTGGGCCCGACCGGATCGGGCAAGAGCGCCCTGCTGTCCTTCCTGGCCCTGCAGTGGTTCCGTTATCCGCAGGCCAGGGTCGTGTTCTTCGACAAGGGCCGGTCGGCGCGGGCCGCGACGCTCGCGGCCGGAGGGCGATGGCAGGCGCTGGAGCCGGGAGCCAGGGTCTCGCTCCAGCCCCTGGCCGGAATCGACCGGGAGGACGAGCGAGCCTGGGCGTCGGAATGGATCGCCGAGACCGTGCGGCTGGCCGGGCTGGAGCCGGCTCCGAGAGTGCGGGAGGAGATCTGGCTGGCCTTGTCCGCCCTGTCCGAGGCGCCGGTATCGCAGCGGACGCTGACGGTGTTCTGCGCCCTGGTCCAGGACAAGGCAGTCGCCGCCGCCCTGGAGCCGCTGACCCTGAAGGGGCCACACGGCGCGCTGCTCGACGGGGAGGGGGAAGCCCTGACGCCGACCCGGTTCGACACCTTTGAACTGGAGAGTTTGATGGGGACGCCGTCGGCTGTGGCCCCGGTGCTCTCGGCCCTGTTTCATCATCTCGAACAGAGTTTCGACGGCCGGCCCACCCTGCTGGTGCTGGACGAGGCCTGGCTGTTCCTGGGCGAGACCGCCTTCGCCGCCCGGATCCGGGAATGGCTCAAGACCCTGCGCAAGAAGCGGGTCTGCGTGGTCTTCGCCACCCAGAGTCTCGACGATGTGGCGGCTTCCCCGATCGCCGCCAGCCTGATCGAGAGCTGCCCGACCCAGGTCTTTCTACCCAATCCCCGCGCCCTCGAGCCGGCCTCCGCCGAGCTCTACCGCGGCTTTGGCCTGAACCGGCGCCAGCTGGAGCTGATCGCCTTCGCCACCCCCAAGCGGGCCTACTATTGGCGCCAGCCACGTGGGCGACGGCTGTTCGACCTGAGACTGACCGGCGTGGCGCTCGCCCTGTGCGGCTCGAGCGCGCCGGAAGACCAGACCTTGATCGACGACATTCTGGAGCGATCCGGATCTGACGACCGCCGACCGGGCGGCTTCGTCCGTGAATTCCTCAAAGCCAAGGGAGTGCAAAATGTGGATTCCGTTCTCGACGCCTTCGCCGGCCCGCTCGCGGCCGAATAGGCTCGCCTCGATCCTGGGGACCGGCCTCGCGGCGGTCAGTCTGCTGGCCTCGTCGCCGGCCCCGGCCCAACAGGTCGTGTTCGACCCCCGCAATCACATCGAGAACGCGCTGCAGGCGGCGCGTCAGCTGGAGAGCCTGGCCAATGAGGCGCGCAGCCTGGCCGCCTCGCCCTACAGCCACCTCTCGCAGTCGAGCCAGTCGCTCCAGGACATGGCCGAGCTGGCGCGGACCGCGCGCGGGATCGCCGGCTCGGTCAGCGGCCTGGAGCAGCAGTTCCGGAACCTGTATCCCGAGGATCTGTCGGGTTCCGACATGCTGAGCCTGCTGGAACAGGGCCAGGCCAGGACGGCCAACGCCCGTCGGACGGCCGAGGACGTGGCCCGGACGGCCGCGGAACTGGAGCGAATGGGGCAGGGGCGGTCGCAACGCCTCGCCGGAGCCCTGTCGGCCAGTCAGGCGGCGACCGGACAGACGGCGGCGGTGCAATCGTCCAACCAGCTTCTGGCGGTCCTGGCCGAGGACCTGGCGGCGCTGCGCACCATCATGCTGGCCCAGTCCCGCCTGCTGGCCGAGGCCACGGCGCGTGATGCGGCGGACCGGGCCTCCGGCGACGCCGCCCGTCGCCAGCGCTGGGGCCGTCAGGCCGGGGCACCGACGGCGCCGCGCTTCAATCCCCTGTCCCATGCCCAGGACTGAGGGAGTCTGGCGATGACGGTCGGAGTTGAAACGCCCAATGAGCTGATGGTGGTGTTCTCCAACACCATCTCGGCCGGGTTCGACGCCCTGCAGGG
>CAXICH010000007.1:0-24886 GCA_964022245.1 uncultured Alphaproteobacteria bacterium | reverse complement strand
GGGGCCAGTTCGCGGAACTGGGGACGGCCAATGGTCCTGGACGCGCCCAGACGCAGTTGCATGTCCTCGGCGAAGTTCCAGGTCAGGGTCGCCGACGGCAGCCAGTAGGTGTTCTCGAGCTGGGTGGGCTGGAACACCAGGGCGCCGTTGAACAGCTCGACCGGGGTCACGAACTGGGTGGCGTCCTCGTAGCGGACACCGGCCGAGACGCTGACCAGCGGAATGATCTCGGCCTCGACCTGCAGATAGGCCGCCTGGGTTTCCAGACCGGCTTCATAGGCCGCAGCGCCGCCCGAGGGCGTGATTTCCTGCAGCTCGAGCACGTCAGGCCCAAGGTTGAAGTCCGAGAACAGATAGTCGACGCGGCTGTCCTGCACGTCCAGCGGAATGCCGTTCGGCGCGTAAAAGCGGAAGTCCCGGCGCTGGGCGTCACGGGTGTTATCGCTGTACGCAATGCCGCCGCGTACGGTCAGATCGCGGAAGTCCGACAGGGCAGTGGTCCAGGCGAAATCGGCACCACCGCTGACGATCTCGTCTTCGAGCTCCGAGAAGCTGGTCGAGTTGCGCTGGGCTTCACCGTCGTGGCGGTAGATGCCGTCCGGATCCAGACGATAGCGGATGACCTTTTCGTAGGGCGCATCGCGCTCGGTCAGGGCGTAGGCCCCGCGCCAGCTCAGCTCCAGATCGCCATCCATCAGCCAGTGGGTGCCGGCCAGCTGGCTGGTGAACAGGGTGCGCTCAAACCATTCCGTATAGTCATCCCGGACTTCGCCCGAGCCGGGGGCGGCAAAGTCGATGCCTTCGCGCGAGCGGGCTTCCTTGGTGACATTGCGGACGTAGAGGTTGGTCCACTTCAGCTGGTGGTCCTCGTTGCCGAGGCTGAGACCACCCAGGAAGTTCAGACCGATGTCATTCTCGGTCGAGACGTAGTCGTAGCTGGTCTGGACAACCAGTTGGTCGACGTCGAGACGCCCCTCTTGCTGGATGCCCGTGCGGGTCCGCCAGCTGTTGTCATAGCCCGCCACGAAGACGACGCCAAAGTCGATGCCGTTGCCGATATCCCAGGTGCGGCCGCCGGCGATGTCCAGGCCGAAATTGGGCTGGATATAGTCCTGGCTCTGCAGCAGGTTGAGCGGCGCATTGACGAAGTCGCGGCCGATGGCCTGGATCTCGGCGGAGGTGAAGTTGGCGCCGGTGGCCACACGATTGCCGGTCGCCAGGGCGTCGGCCAGAAGACCGGGCACGTCGCGCGTGCCGTCGTCGAAGCCGGTGAAGTCGGTGCGCGATCCGTAATAGATCAGGCCCTCACGGCCGGTGGTTTCCAGATTGCCGCCGATGCTGGTCGACACCGTCAGGAAGGCCTCGCGCGGCGCGCTGATGGTCTGCAGGTCGATGACCCCGCCCCCGAACTCGCCGGGGTAATTGGCCGAATAGGTCTTCTGGACGGTCACGCCCTCGAGCACCGACGACGGGAACAGGTCCAGCGGCACGACGCGCTGCAGCGGCTCGGGGCTGGGCAGGGGCGACCCGTTCAGCAGGGCCGAGGAATAGCGCTCGCCGAGGCCGCG
Organism: uncultured Alphaproteobacteria bacterium; assembly: GCA_964022245.1. Lineage (GTDB taxonomy): Bacteria > Pseudomonadota > Alphaproteobacteria > Caulobacterales > Caulobacteraceae > Brevundimonas. The sequence goes on along the minus strand of CAXICH010000007.1, from coordinate 23,318 downwards.
CACATAGATGAAGCGACCTTCGACGATCGACAGGCCGGTCACCCGGGTCAGGGCGGCGGCGGCGTCGTCATCGCCTGTGCGCTGCAGGTCTTCCTGCGTCACGAAGGCGGCGACCTCGGAGGTCTCGCGCAGGGGTTCGGGAATGTAGCGGCCCAGAACGACGATCTCGTCGACCTGGGTTTCGGTTTGCGGGTCCTGGGCCGGCGTCTGGGCCGGGACAGGGTCCTGTTGTTGGGCCATGGCCACGCCGGGCGCGATCAGCGCCGTGCTGGCGAGCAACAGGCCGCTCAGTGTCAGGGAAAGCGTCTTCATGATCAGCGCCTCGAATGGGAAATATCGGGAAACGACGAATCGGGGCGGCGGCGCTATGGCCGCCGCCCCGACAGGCGCAGGTGTCAGCAGGTCGAGCCGGTGGCGATGCCGCAGGACCAGCCGGCGAACCAGGTGTCGCTCGAGTCACGGACGGCGCCGATGTAGGACGTGTCCGTGAAGAAGCCATTCACCGCATTGACCGGGGTCGCAGCGACCGCGGCCTCATTGGCGCCGTTGATCACGCCGTTCAGGGTGGAGCCGCCGGCGCTGTTGTTGGCACCCGTTGCGAAGATGCCGGAGGTGGCCGCATCCTGGTTGCCGTCCGCCCGGAAGGTGGTGCCGCAGGCCAGGTAGACCGAGTTGAAGGTCGGGCCGTTGGCGACGGTGGCGGCGTCGTCGATGTCGAAGCAGGTGCCCGAGGGCTTGGCGACGACCGAGTTGTACAGCTGCAGGGCGTGGCCGGTGTTCAGCAGGATGCCGTCACCGCCGGCGCCGTCCGTGCGGCCGATGACCGTCGCATTGGAGACGATCGGACGGGTGAACAGACCGCTGCTGGCGCTGCCGGCCGCCGACGATTCGAATCCGCGGTCGCCGCGGGTCGGGGCCTGGCGGACGATCAGGAACTGGACGTTGCCGCGATAGCCGGTGTCGGTGTCGAAGCTGTCGTCGTCGTTTCCGGTCAGGATCACATACTTCATGTTGACCGTGCCGCCGAAGGGCTCGATGCCGTCATCCGAGCTGTTGTGCACCTGGATGTATTCGATGGTGGTGCCCGAACCGACGCCGGCCATGGTGATGCCGTTCAGTTCGTTGCCGGGCAGGATCTGGAAGCCCGAGTGCTGCAGGCGGAAGTAGCGCAGACGGCCCGAGTTGTCGGCTGCCGTATTGCCACCGTAGAAGGCATTGGTGCCCTCGACCTGGGCTTCACAGGCGATGTTGGGCGCGGTCACACCGGCCGGGCAGGCGGCGATGGGCGCGCGGCCGAGGATGACCAGACCGCCCCATTGGCCGATCGAGTCGACGCCCGTGGTGCCTTCAACCGACTGGCGGCTGGTGAAGATGACCGGGCTGGTCGAGGTGCCTTCGGCGAAGATCTGTGAGCCGCGGTTGACGACGATATAGTCGAGGCCGCCCGAACCGAAGACGGTCACGCCCGGCTCGACCGTCAGGATACCCTGCTGGGCGCCGGCCAGCGGCGTGGCGGGGTTGGGGCCGCGGTCCTGACCGACGTCGGTGCGGCCCGAGACCGAATAGATGGTGCCGGCGCGGGCCGAGACGACCAGGTTTCCGACGATCAGCGCGGGCAGCTGGCAATTCCGCAGCGAGGCGCCCGCTCCGTTGGTGATGGTGCCGACGTTGGCGAAGCCGGTCGGGCAGTCCGCCGCTGCGCCGCCGGTGCCGCCCCCGCCGCCGGTGCCGCCCCCGCCACCGCCGCCACCGCCGCCGAAGTCACCTTCGCCGGGCGAGGCCACTTCGGCCGAACCACAGGAAGCCAGGGCCAGGGCGGCCGCGCTGGCGAGCAGGATCTTGGAAAGACGCATTGGGAAACCCCTCGAATGAATGTTCGGGTTACCCGCACCCCGGTCTGACGCACCCGGCAACCCCGGGTCCAGTCGTCTAGGCGGTGTTTGCAATGTTAAGATGACGCAAATGTTATTCGTTGTGACGAATAGTCAGTCATCAGACAGAGTCGATCAGATCAGATCAATTATAGGTTAAGTATAAAAATTGTATCATCTAGTCCGAAGGCGGATTAATCGTCACACTCAGGGTCTGGCCGCCGCGCCGGACAGACAGGGTCACAGGCGCGCTGCCACCGACCGCCTGCCCCAGTTCCCACACCCGTTCGTCGCGGGTGAACGGCTCGCCGTCGACGGCGGTGATGACGTCGCCCTCGCGCAGGCCGGCGGCCGACAGGGCGGGGATCTGCGCCCCGCGTCGCCAGACATAGCCCTCGACCCGGCCCTCGCCGGAGAGCGGCCGAAGCCCGGCGACAAAGGGGTCGGCTTCGGGGGCGACCAGTCCCATTTCGGCCGCCGCAGTGGCTGCATCGCCGGACAGGCCGACAGTCGACCCGCCCGGCGGCGGGGGCGGGGCGGGGATGGAGATGTCGGCGAAAGCCAGCCGTATGGAACGCCCCGATCGGCTCAGCAGCACATGGTCGCGCCCGACCGAGGCCAGCACGAGATCGGGCGCGACTGTGTCGCCGATGCCATAGGCGGCCTGGGTGCCGTCCGGCCCCTGCAGGATGGCGGTGCCTGACGCCCCGGTGCGGGTGCCGAACAGCAGCCAGCCCTCGGCGGACAGGTCCAGAAGGGCGGGGCCCTCACCCTGACGGAAGAAGGGATCGAAGCGTGCGAACACAGCGGGATCGCTGAGCGGCCGGGCAGGGGCGGTTGGCCCGGCCGGCGTGCCACCCGACAGGAAGGCCGGGGCGCCGCCGGCGATCAGCACCGCTGCAAGGCCAAGCCCCAGGAGGATCTCGATCCCGCGCCGGATCGGCAGGGCGTCTGACAGGGGCGGAACAGTCCGGCGCATGCCCCGGCCTCTAGCGGCCGGATGTGACAGGCTGCCGACATTCGGGCGCAGTCAGGACGACAGGTCGACGATCTGGCCGGCCAGCGGCGGCAACTGTCCGGCCCGGTCCTCGCCGCCATTGACGCCCATGACCAGCCGCCCTGCGGCTGGTGCGGACCAGTCCAGCGGCGCCTCGCCGAGGTTGAAGGCACAGAGCAGGCCCTGGCCGTCATGGTCGCGACGGAAGATCAGCCGGGGGCCTTCGGCCTCCAGCACCGTCATCCGGCCAAGTTTCAGCGCTGGCCGCTCGCGGCGGAGGGCGATCAGGCGGCGGGTCAGGGCCAGCATCGACTCCGGGTCCGCCTGCTGAACCGCCACCGCTCGCGACAGATGCTGGGGGTCCATCGGCAGCCAGGGCTCGGTCACCGAAAAGCCGCCATAGGGGGCATCCGCCGTCCAGGGCAGGGGGGTGCGGGCGCCGTCGCGGCCGAGAGTCTGCGGCCAGTTGGCAATGGCCTCGGGATCGACCAGCCGCTCGAACGGCACGTCGGCCTGGGGCAGGCCCAGCTCCTCGCCCTGATAGACGAAGACATTGCCGCGCAGGCACATCAGCAACAGCATGGCGAGGCGCGCGACCGCGTCCGGATCGCGGCCGGCGGCCCAGCGGCTGGCGACGCGCGGGGTGTCATGATTGGAAAAGGTCCAGCAGGGCCAGCCCTCGTGCTCGGCTCCGGGCCAGCGGGCCACCGTTTCGGCCACCAGGCCCGACGTCAGGGACCGGGCGTACAGATAGTTGAAGCCATAGGCGCTGTGCAGGCGATCGCCGCCCTGCGTGAAGGCGTGCATCTCGGCCTCGGCCTCGGCGCCGACGACCTCGGCCACGAAGAACCGGTCACCGTAGCCCTCGGCCAGTGTCCGCAGCCGCTCGAGGAAGGCCGGGATCTCCGGCTGGGACTGGTTGTGCAGGTGCAGCTGGAAATCGAACGGACGGGTGCGCGGGCCGGGGCGCGGGTCGGGCGGATTGTCGGTCAGGGCCGCATCGTGGATCGCGAAATTGATGGCATCCAGCCGGAAGCCGTCGACGCCCCGGTCCAGCCAGAAGCGGGTGACATCCAGCAGCGCCTCCTTCACCTCGGGATGGCGCACATTCAGCTGCGGCTGACTGGCCAGGAAATTGTGCATGTAATACTGGCCGCGCCGCGCGTCCCAGGTCCAGGCCGCGCCGCCGAACACTGACTGCCAGTTGTTGGGGGGCGAGCCGTCCGGCCCGGGATCCGCCCAGACGTACCAGTCGGCCCGGGCGTTGGTGCGGTCCTGACGGCTGGCGCGGAACCAGTTATGCGCATCCGAGGTATGGGCATAGACCTGGTCGATGATCAGCTTCAGCCCGCGCGCATGCGCCTCGGCGACCAGGGCGTCGAAGTCTTCGAGAGTCCCGAACAGCGGATCGATGGCGCAATAGTCCGAGACGTCATAACCGAAGTCCTTCATCGGCGAAGCGAACACCGGCGACAGCCACAGACCGTCGACACCCAGCCCGGCGATATGGTCCAGCCGCCGGATCACCCCCTGCAGATCGCCGATCCCGTCGCCATCACTGTCCTGAAAGCTGCGCGGATAGACCTGGTACAGAACCGCGCCACGCCACCATTCCATCTGAGGTCTCCTGCAAACGCGCTGGACCTTCGACCGAATTCCCGGGGCGGGCAATCCGGGACCTTTTCCAGACGCGCACAAACGGGCAGGGTCGGGGCATGAGATCGCTGCCAACCTGCTTTCGTCCCTACGTCCTCGTCCTCGTGCTTGTCATCGGAGGGCTGGTTCCGGCCCTGCCAGCGCAGGCGGCCGTGACCGTCACCTTCTACGGGCATGAGGGCAACCGCGTGCAGAATGGCTGGCTGCTGTTTCCGCACGCCTTTGTGCACCTGCACGGCACGCTGGAGAGCAATGGCCTGCCGGTCGACTATGCTGTGGGGTTCACCGCCCGCTCGCCGGGGCCGCAGCTGTTGCTGTTCAGCGACCGTGGGATACTGAAGCGCCCGGAGCCGGCCTATATCGCCGACGGCATCGCCTATCTCAGCATTGTCATCAGCGACGAGACCTATGAGACCCTGCGAGGACGCTTCGACTATTGGGCCAGTGCCGAGGGCGGGACCTATAATCTGAACAGCCGCAACTGCATCGCCTTCGTCGCGGACATTGCCGAGGTGGTGGGGCTGGATGTGCCCGATGCCAGAACACTGAGTCCGAACGGCTTCCTCAAGGATATGGTCGCCCTGAATCCGCCGGGCTCATCGGCGGACATCCGGCATCACGCCACCGCCGACTGATCCTCGGGCCGCGTGCCCGCCAGCTCCTCGGCCGCGGTCATCAGGTGATAGAGGCTGCTGGCGGGGGCGGGCTCGTCGATGAAGGCGCCGTCGGCGGTCATCCGGTCATGGAACAGGCCCGGACGGTCGGAGGGCAGATAGGGCATCAGCCCGGCCACTGCGGCCTCGATCCGGCCGGCGGCATCGGCACGTTCTTCCGCCGACGTCGCCAGCTCACGGCGCTGGACCCAAGCCTTGATCCGCTCGGTCTGGGGCCACAGACGCGCCACGGCGTCTGTCGGCTCGAGCTCGGCCCCGAGCCCGCCAAAGGCTACGCCTCGCGCAGGATCGACGCCTCTGGTTTCGCCCAGATCGACGAGGCGCCGGCCGGCCGCAACCGCCCCGGCGTCGGCGCGCATCAGGCCCCAGCGGGTCAGTAGCCAGCCCCACTCGAACTGATGGCCCGGCTCGATCTGGGGCTCGGCCCCCTGCGGCAGGGCCTGCCAGTCGCCGTCATAGTATTCGCGCACCGCGCCCGTGTCGGCATCGACGAACCGGTCCAGCGCCAGTCGGGCGATCCGGTCGGCCATGTCGCGCCAGTCCCCGGCGTCTTCCGTCGGCAGGGCCGTGGCCCAGGCCAGAGCCGCCTCCAGCAGGTGCATGTGGGGATTGGCCTTGAGTGGCCACGAGGGCGGCGCGTCCTCTTCATAGCCGGCGACGGGGTGGGCGCGCAGCTCCTCAAGCGCCCCTCGCATGGTTTCGGCGATGCGGATGACCGCGTCGGCATCCCCGGCGAGGGGCAGGGCGTGGGCGAGGCCGAACAGCACAAAGGCCTGATCATAGAGGTCGGGCCGGTCGTCCAGCGGCTGTCCGCTCGCGTCCAGTCGGTACTGGGCGAGGCCGTCGGCTCTCAGGAAGGCGGGCAGGGTGGCGAGGCCGTGGTTGACGATATCCGCCGCCGGACCTGTCCATCCCAGCTCGGGCGCTCGCGAGAAGACATAGATCTGGCGCCCCAGCACCCGCGCCCGTCGGGGCAGGTCGGCGGGAGACCCATCGGCATTCAGCTTTTCAAAGAAGCCACCGTGCGTGCGGTCCACGCCTTGCGCGGCCCACAGCGGCAGGGCCTGATCCCGCATCCAGTCGAGGAAATCGGCGCCGACGCTCATGTGCCGCTCGGCGGGGGTGTTTCGGGCCCCCGGGGGTTAACGCAAGCGCGGCACATGGATTACGACCAGACCATTGAACTGGCGGGCATATAAACGTCTGGTCGAAAGCCACGCAACCTTGATGGTCGGTGACTTCTGACGCGACGTCGTTTGGGCCATGCTGGGGCTGCCGGGGCGAATCGCCGCGTCGGAGTACAAGGGGACGATCGCCGCCATGCAGCTGAACGGCAAACGCATCCTGGTCACCGGGGCGGACGGCTTCATCGGCTCGCATCTGGTCGAGCGGCTGGTGCGCGACGGGCACCGGGTCCGGGCCTTTGTCCAGTACAACAGCTTTGGCCACCGGGGCTGGCTGGACCAGTCACCCGGTGACATTCAGGACGCGCTGGACGTTTTCGCGGGCGATGTCCGGGACCCTTACGGCGTGCGCACCGCCATGACCGGCTGTGACGTGGTGCTGCACCTGGCCGCCCTGATTGCCATTCCCTACAGCTATCACTCGCCCGGCGCCTATGTGGATACCAATGTCACCGGCACGCTGAACATCGTCCAGGCGGCCCGTGATCTGGGCGTCGAGCGCGTTGTCCCCACCTCGACCAGCGAGGTCTATGGCACGGCCCGCTTCGTGCCGATGACCGAGGACCATCCGCTGCAGGGCCAGTCGCCCTATTCGGCCTCCAAGATCGGGGCGGACCAGATCGCGCTCAGTTTCCACGCCGCCTTCGGCACGCCGGTGTCTCTGGTGCGACCGTTCAATACCTATGGCCCGCGCCAGTCGGCCCGCGCTGTCATCCCGACCGTGATCACCCAGCTGGCCGCGGGCGCGCGTCAGGTGAAGCTGGGCGCGCTGTCGCCCACGCGCGACTTCAGCCATGTGTCGGATACGGTGGCCGGCATCATCGCCGTGGCCGAATGCGATGCGGCGCTCGGCGGCGTCACCAATCTCGGCAGCGGGTTCGAGGTCTCGATCGGCGACACCGCCCGCCTGATCGCCGAGCGCATGGGCGTCGATATCGAGATCGTCAGCGACGCCGAACGCCTGCGCCCGGACACCAGCGAGGTCGAGCGCCTGTTCGCTGACACGACCCGGATCCAGGCCCTGACCGGCTGGCGCCCGACCCATGCGGGGCTGGACGGGTTTGCCCGCGGGCTGGAGGACACCATCGGCTGGTTCCGCGATCCGGCCAACCTGGCCCGCTACCGCCCCGGCACCTACGCCATCTAGGTGCTCAGCGGCGTTCCAGTGGCCGGGCCGGGTTACCGACCACGGTCTCGCCCGGCGCGACGTCCCTTGTCACGACGGCCCCCATGCCGATCACCGCCCCCTTGCCGATGCTGAGCGGCCTGTCCGGCGTGCCCTGCCGCAGGATCGCACCTGTCCCGACATAGACGTCATCCTCAATGATCGTATTGCCGTTGATGCACACGCGCGGGGCCAGGGTCACGAAATCGCCGATCACGCAGTCATGGGCGACGTATGAATAGAGGTTGGCGTGAAACTGTCGGCCGATCCGGACATCGGCGGTGAGGATCGTATGGTCGCACAGGATGGAACCCTCGCCGACCTCGCACGGTCCGCGCCTCAGGGCCGTGGGGGAGATCAGCGACACCAGCGGTCGCCCCGCCGCCCGCATCTCCGCATCGACCCGGCGGCGGATGGCGGCCTCGGCGATGGCGACAACGATGCCGTAGTCCTCGGGCAGGTCGGCCAGCGGGATGACCGGATGGCCATTCACGCTCGGCTCGTACGCCTCCCCGTCCTTGGGAACGAAACAGACGGTATCGGGGCTGCGGGCACCGGCGGCGCGGACCGTTTCCCACGCCAGTGGCGCGACTTCGCGGCTGAATCCGCCGGTTCCGCAGATGGCAATCTTCATGGGATGGCGCTCCCCTCCGGGAATCGGACAAGACTGCTACCCTGACACCCTGACCGACTCTGGCAAGGCAGACTGTAGCAGGCGCATGGCGGAACGCGTGACCATCTGTGTGGTGAGCAGCGGCCGGGCCGACTATGGCCTGATCCGGCCGATCCTCGACGCCCTGCGCGACGATCCGCGCACCGTGGGGCAACTGATGCTGACCGGCACCCATGCCGATCGCCGTTTCGGTTCAGAGGCCGACAGCCTGATCGAGGCCGATGCCCTGGTGCCCATGCCACTGGACGGCGACGATGCCGCCGCCGCCGCCCGGGGCGCCGCCGCCGTGCTGACCGGTGTGGTCGAGGCGCTGGGGCGGCTGGCTCCCGATGCCGTGCTGATCGTCGGCGACCGATATGAGATTCTGGCCGTGGCCCAGGCGGCCATGCTGCTGCGCCTGCCCCTGATCCATCTGGGCGGGGGCGATGTCACCGAGGGCGCCATCGACGAGGGCATTCGCCATGCAGTCAGCAAGCTGGCCCAACTGCATCTGGTTACCCATGCCGGGGCCGCGCACCGTCTGCGCCAGCTGGGCGAGGAGGACTGGCGCATTCACACGGTGGGCAATCCCTCGCTGGACAGCCTGACCGCCGCCGCGGCCCTGCCGGACGAGGTTTTGGAGGGCCTGCTGGGCCGGCCTCTGGCGCCCGATAATCTGCTGGTCTGCTTCCATCCCGTGACCCTGTTGCCGGACGGGGGACGGGCCGAGTTCGACGCCCTGCTGGCGGCACTCGGGGAGTTGCCCGCCAGCACGCATCTGTGGATCACCCGACCCAATGCCGACCCGGGACATGAGGCGCTGACCGGGCAACTGACGGACTGGGCCGCTGGCCGGTCCAATGCCTCGGTCCATGCAACGCTGGGCCCGGCCTATCTGCCGCTGATGGCGCGCTGCCGGGCGGTGGTGGGCAATTCCTCAAGCGGCCTGACCGAAGCACCTTCGCTGGGCATTCCCACGGTCAATGTCGGGGTTCGGCAGCAGGGCCGGCTGGCAGGGGAGACGGTGTTTCACTGTGCCGGAGAGGTCGAGGCCATCCGCGCCGCCCTCGCCCGGGCCATGGCGGCGGACCTTGCGGACGCGATCAATCCTTATGGAGATGGAAAGACTGTCCCGCGCATCGTGTCGGTCCTGACGTCCCTGCCCGAGCGTGACACCCTGATGCACAAGCGGTTCATCGACATTGAGGTCGCCGGTGGCTGACCCGGTCTTCATCATCGCAGAGGCGGGGGTGAACCATGACGGCTCGCTGGACGACGCCCTGACCATGATCGACGTGGCCGCCGAGGCCGGAGCCGATGCCGTCAAGTTCCAGACCTTTCGCGCCGAGGCGGCCCTGACCGCGCGCGCGCTCAAGGCGGAATATCAGGTGACCAATACGGGCGAGGGCGGCACCCAGCTGGACATGGTGCGGCGGCTGGAGCTGAAGCCCGAAGACCACCCGGTGCTGGTCGAGCGCTGCCGGGCGCGGGGCATCGCCTTCATGTCGACCGCTTTTGACATGGACAGTCTGGCGCTGGTCGCGGGACTCGGCATGCCATGGATCAAGATCCCCTCGGGCGACCTCACCTGGGGCGAGATGCTGATCGCGGCTGCGCGGGTCGGTCCTCCCCTGGCCGTGTCCACCGGCATGGCGACGCTGGACGAGGTGCGGCAGGCCCTGGCCCTGATCGCCTGGGGCCGGATGCGGAGCGATCTGCCGCCGGACCTCGACACGGCGCTGGCTGCGTTCGACACTGAGGCCGCGCGGGGAGCGCTTCGGGGGCAGGTCGTGCTGTTGCACTGTACGACCCAGTATCCGGCGCCCCTTCAGGCGGTGAACCTGAGGGCCATGGACACGCTGCGAGAGACCTTCGGCCTGCCGGTCGGCTATTCGGACCATACACTGGGCATCACTGTGCCGGTCGCTGCTGTGGCGCGTGGGGCGGTCATGATTGAAAAGCATTTCACCCTCAGCCGTGATCGTCAGGGGCCCGACCACGCCGCCTCGCTGGAGCCGGACGAGCTGGCCGCCATGGTCCGCGCCCTCCGCGACGTCGGGCAGGCCCTCGGCACGACCAGAAAGGCGCCGGCGCCCGAGGAAATGGCCAACCGTATCGTCGCGCGCCGTTCGCTGGTCGCGACACGCCCGGTCCGCGCCGGAGAGGTGTGGACGCCGGATATGCTGACGGCCAAACGCCCGGCGGGCGGGATCGACCCCCACGCGGCCTTTGCCCTCTATGGGGGTGTGGCGAGGCGCGACTATCAGCCCGATGAGGCGATCGAGCCATGAAGCACTGGCAACGCACCCTGGTCGGCCCGGACGCCCCGCTGCGGCAGGTGCTGAAGGTGATTGATGCCGCCGCCGAGGGGCTGGCGCTGGTCGTGGACGATGACCGTCGGCTGCTGGGGACCCTCTCGGACGGGGATGTCCGTCGGGCGCTGATTCGAGGGGCGGAGCTCGATCAGCCTTGCGGAACGATCGCCAACACGGACCCCGTAGTGGTGTCCGAAGACCTAGATCTGGTGACCGCTCTCACCATGCTGCGGGCGCGACGTCTGCGACAGTTGCCGCGGGTCGATTCCGAAGGGCGGGTCACGGGTCTCCTGACCGTAAAGGACCTGCTGGATGTGCCCGAGCGGCCCGAGGCGGTGGTCATCATGGCCGGCGGCCGGGGCGAGCGTCTGGCCGAACTGACCCGCACCACGCCCAAGCCGATGCTGAACGTCGGGCCGCGGCCGATACTCGAGACCATCGTCTCCAGCCTGGCCGTGCAGGGCTTTCGCCGGATCTTTCTGTCCGTGAACTACAGGGGCGAACAGATCGAGGCCCACTTCGGCGACGGCAGCGACCGCGGGCTTGCCATCGGCTATCTGCGCGAGGACCGGCCGCTGGGCACCTGCGGATCCCTGTCCCTGCTGCCGGCCGGGGTGGACGGGCCGGTGCTGGTCACCAATGGCGACGTGCTGACCCGCGTTGACTATGGCCAGGTGATGGATGGTCATATCCGCGACGGCGCGGCCGCCACCGTGGTCGTGCGGGACTATGAGATGCAGGTGCCGTTTGGCGTCATCCGCGCCGCCGACGGCCGGATCAGCGGCATCGAGGAAAAGCCCAGCCAGGTCTTCAACATCAATGCCGGGGTTTATGTGCTGTCGCGAGCGGCGCTGGCGCTGATCCCCGCGAACCGGCCCTGTGACATGCCGACGCTGATCCAGGCCCTGATCGATGCGGACCAGCCTGTCCGGCCGCACCGGGCCGAAGGCTACTGGCTGGATATCGGACGCCCGCCCGACTACGACCGTGCCAATGCCGAATTCGGCGACGTCTTCGGCGGCTGATCATGTCCGGTCTGACCCATCTGGAACGGCTTGAGGCGGAAAGCCTGCACATCATGCGGGAGGTGGTGGCCGAGGCGCGCAAGCCCGTCATGCTCTATTCGGTGGGCAAGGACAGCGCCGTCATGCTGCATCTGGCGCGCAAGGCCTTCTATCCGGCTCCGCCGCCCTTTCCCTTGCTGCACGTCGACACAACCTGGAAGTTTCGCGAGATGTATGCGCTTCGGGACCGCATGGCGGACGAAAGCGGCATGCAACTGATCGTGCACCGAAACCCCGAGGCCGAGGCGCGTGGCATCAATCCGTTCGACCACGGCCCGCTGCACACCGACATGTGGAAGACCGAGGGCCTGAAGCAGGCGCTCGACCTGCACGGCTTCGACGTGGCCTTCGGCGGGGCGCGTCGCGACGAGGAGAAGAGCCGGGCAAAGGAGCGGATATTCTCGTTCCGCACGGCCAGCCACGGGTGGGATCCCAAACGACAGCGGCCCGAGTTGTGGAACCTCTACAATGTCCAGAAGACCCGGGCGGAAAGCCTGCGGGTCTTTCCGATATCCAACTGGACGGAGCTCGATATCTGGCAGTACATCCACCTCAACGACACCCCGATCGTGCCGCTGTATTTCAGTGCGCCGCGCCCGACCGTTGTCCGGGACGGCCTGATCCTGATGGTCGACGACGACCGCTTTCCCCTGCGTCCTGACGAGGAGCCGGTCATGCGGTCGATCCGCTTCCGGACCCTCGGGTGCTACCCCCTGACGGGGGCGGTTGAGAGCGAAGCCGCGACCCTTCCGCAGATCATCCGGGAGATGCTGCTCACCACCACCAGCGAGCGCCAGGGGCGGATCATCGACAAGGATGGCGGCGACGCCTCCATGGAGAAGAAGAAACAGGAGGGCTATTTCTGATGACCGGTCCCGTCTCTTCCGATCCCGTCTACAAGACCGACGCCCTGATCGCCCGCGACATTGACGCCTATCTCGACCGTCATCGGCACAAGTCGATGTTGCGCTTCATCACCTGCGGCAGCGTCGATGACGGCAAGTCCACCCTGATCGGGCGGCTGCTCTACGACTCAAAGATGATCTTCGATGATCAACTGACCGCGCTTGAAGCGGACTCCAGACGTGTCGGCACCCAGGGAGAGGCGCTCGATTTCGCCCTGCTGGTGGATGGCCTGGCCGCCGAGCGCGAGCAGGGCATCACCATCGATGTTGCCTACCGGTTCTTCACCACCGAGACGCGCAAATTCATCGTCGCCGATACGCCGGGCCACGAACAGTACACCCGAAACATGGTCACGGGCGCTTCGACGGCGGACCTGGCCGTCATACTGATCGATGCGCGCAAGGGCGTGCTGACCCAGACCCGACGGCACAGCTACCTCGTGCACCTGCTGGGCATCCGCAACATCGTGCTGGCGGTCAACAAGATGGATCTGGTCGACTACGACCGGACCGCCTTCGACAGCATCGTGGCCGACTATCGTGACTTTGCCGACCGCATCGGTATCGGCGAATTCGTGGCCATTCCGATTTCAGGCTTCAAGGGCGACAATATCACCGAGCCCTCGGCGAACACGCCCTGGCATCAGGGCCCGTCCCTGGTCAGCCATCTGGAAACGGTGCCGATCGAGACCGACACGGATCAGGCTCGCCCCTTCCGCATGGCGGTGCAATGGGTGAACCGTCCCAATCTGGACTTCCGGGGATTTGCCGGCCAGATCGCCTCGGGCGTGGTCCGTCCGGGCGACGCGGTGCGAGTGCTGCCCTCGGGCAAGACCTCGACCGTCAGCCGCATTGTGTCGCTTGAAGGTGACCTCGATCAGGCCGTGGCTGGTCAATCCGTTACCCTTTGCTTCGCGGATGAGGTCGACTGTTCCCGCGGCGATGTGGTCGCGTCTGCCTCGGCCCCGCCCCAGGTCGCCGACCAGTTCGAGGCCACCCTGGTGTGGATGGGCGAAGAGCCCCTGCTGCCGGGACGGGCCTACTGGCTGAAGCTGGGGACGCGAACGGTGTCGGTGACCATCCAGCCGCCAAAGTACGAGGTCAACGTCAACACGCTGGACCATCTGGCGGCCAAGACGCTCGAGTTGAATGCCATCGGGGTAGTCGAGATCACCACAGACCGGCCGATCGTGTTCGAACCCTATGCCGACAGCCGGACCCTGGGTGGCTTCATCCTGATCGACAAGCTGACCCACGCCACTGTCGCGGCCGGCATGCTGCATTTCTCGCTGCGCCGCTCCCAGAATATCCACTGGCAGGCCATCGATATCTCGCGGGAGATGCGGGCCGGACAGAAGGGGCAGATGCCCCGTGTGCTGTGGTTCACCGGCCTGTCCGGATCCGGCAAATCCACCATCGCCAATCTGGTCGAGAAGAAGCTGTACAGCCAGGGTCTGCACACCTTCCTGCTCGATGGCGACAATGTGCGTCACGGGCTGAACAAGGATCTGGGCTTCACCGAGGCGGATCGCATCGAAAACATCCGCCGGGTGGGTGAGGTGGCACGCCTGATGACCGACGCCGGCCTGATTGTCCTGACAGCCTTCATCTCTCCCTTCCGCGCCGAGCGCGACATGGTGCGGGCGATGATGCCTGAGGGCGAGTTCGTCGAGGTGTTTGTCGATACGCCGATCGAGGTTGCCGAGGCCCGGGATGTAAAGGGTCTCTATGCCAAGGCCCGGTCTGGCCAGCTGCGGAACTTCACCGGGATCGACAGCCCCTATGAGGCACCTGAGGCGCCGGACATCCATATCGATACGAGAGCGTGTACGCCCGACGAGGCGGCTGAGCTCATCGTGGGATGGCTGAGCGCCCGGGCTGGATAGGGCCGACCCTCCACAGATGGCCGGGTCTGCGGGTGGCTATCAATCCAATGCTGATCACGCGTGACGCTGGGCAGATTCCTGCCCAGAGTGCGAAGGCTCGCGGCGACGCGACCGTCCGCGCCGGAGTTCCAGAGCGGCGCCGTCCAAGATGGCGCAGCACAGGGCGAAGACGACCGCCATGGTCTCGGTCCTGAGGGGATAGTCTCCGGCCGAGTGGGCGGCGATCAGCAGCAGGGCGACCGAGGCGGCGCGCTGAAGATCACGGTCCGGATGTGAGCCCGCGCGCCAGGCGCTCCACGACCGCCGACCCCACCAGATGAAAGTCGCGATAACCAGTGCGATGCCCGGCCAGCCCGCTTCCAGCCAGATCTCGAGATAGTCGTTGTGGGCCTGGTTGAAGTAGGCGGCTCTCAACGTCTCAACCGGCTCATAGGAGCGGTAGATAGGGTCGAAGGACCCCATGCCCGAGCCGAACGGCAGGAAGTCCTGGGCGGCCTGTGCCACGATCGGCCAGTTGTCGAAACGACCGCCAAATTCCGAGTCGCGCTCGAAGCGATCCAGGATCGGGTCGAGGGCAAACAGGCCGACAACGGCCAGCCCAATGGCGCCGCCGAGGAACAGCAGCAGGATGGTGGGTCCCGGTCGGCTCCGACCGGAGGAGATCCAGCCAATCATCAGTCCGCCGGCAAGCGCCGGGATGGCGGCCAGAACGCCGAAGCGCGACTGGATGGCTCCCAGCGCGACGACAATCAGGCCGATGACCAGTCCCCCGGCCCAAAGCCTGAGGTTTGCGCTGCGGTCCCGGTCGCCCAAGCCCCGGCCCGCAAGGGCCGCCGCGAAGGGGATGGTGACGAGGCAGAGGGTCGCCATATGGTTCCGGTTGGCAAAGAAGCCGACCAGCGAGCCAAAATTTGTGGTCTCCCAGGGATAGACTGCGCGGCTGTTGATCGTGATCTGGAGCGCACCGAGAAGGATCGCCACAATGACGAAGGCCAGAAGCCCCCAGATCAATCGCGCGCGAATCTGGCGCTTGAGACCCAAGGCGGCGACCAGCAAGGCCACCGGCGGCAGGATGGCCAGAAACGCCTGCCAGGTGCGGTCTGGCGTCAGCGACATAGGCAGCCAGCCCGGCGTGATGCCGGCCAACTCCAGCGCCGTTACCGCGCCCTCCCGCCCAGGCAAGGACGCCCATAGCGAGAAAGGCAGGGGGATGAGCTGAATGAGAGGAAGCAGAGCGGCCAATCCGGCCAGCGACAACAGGAAGCGATGATCTCGCCAAGCCCCCGTTGCGATGAGGCGATAGAGCCCCAGCCCCAGAACCGGCAGGGCAACCAACTCTACGGCCGCCAGCGGAACGAGATGCTCTCGACTCGCTCCACCCAGAAACAAAGAAAAAGCCAGCAAAACGCTGGCCGTTATGGCCAAAGCATTCCACTGGCTTGTTCGTTTCAGAAACGATCCGCTCACTTACACACTCGGAAACTGAGCGGGATCGAAACTCTTACGGGCTGGTCGGCGCGTCGTCGTCCGAGGCAACCGAGATCACGCCCACCAGAACGGCAGTGCCGATCAGGAGCACGGGAAGCGGAATTCCCATGAAATCGTTCGAGGCTTCAGCGCGGGCGCCGACGCGATCGCCGACCCGCTCAACGGCGCTGTTATTACCGGCGGCAACGGCTTGGCCTGCAATGAGAAGCAGTCCAACCGAGGCGGCAGCGATGGTCTTACGCATGCAAATCCCCTTTAACAAAAAGCAATACGCGGGTTTCCCCGCTCCTGTGAGAATGGTTCTAGGTCGTTTGGGTTGCGCAAGGCAAGTCAAAAAGTGCATCGGCCGGCCCGAAATGTGACTCTGCGGCACCCTGTGGCGGATTGGCACCGTCATGGCGTCGCCTCAATCTGAAGATGTGAAAACCATATGACGATTTCGGTCCTGCGCCCCGGATTCTCGCCCGCGAGCTGGAGCGTCTGGCTGGAACAGCCCTCGGCAGGGACCTGAAACTCAACGGAAAAGGGTGACCAGGTCTGGCTCCCTGCCGGATTCGCAGAGGAGGGAGCGCCGAATCTCGCCTCCCCGACCGGGCGATCAGCGCCCGGGCAGAGCATCTGCCACGCGAAGACCATTTCGCTTTTTCCGAGCTCCCAGCGCGAGCGCCCCGCCAGTCTGTACCGGCCGGGCCCAAGCAGGGTCACCTGCCGGGCGAGCACATCCCGGCTCTGGCCGTTATGGCTAACGCGCAGGGCGCCGGAAGGCCGTGACGCGCCACCCACAGCCTCGGGCGGACCGGCGTCCGAGAGGGCCGCGACGGAATATCCCGCGCCGACGGCCAGATTCCACCCGAAGGGGAGGATGGCTGATTCTGCCTCGAATCGCCCGTCGACCAGCGTCTGGCCGGCTGAGGGGCGACCAAGGGCAGTTCTGACCTGACGAAGGGCGTCGGTCTGGCCGGCCGAATAGAGGCGCTGGTAAAGTTGTTGAAGCTCGATATCCGAGAAACGCCCCTCGCTGTCCTTCATCAGCATGGCAAGCTGCGCAGCAAGGGCCACGCCTCCGTCGCGCTGATAAAGGCTGCTGATGAACGCCCCGCGCCACGGCGGGCTGTCCGCGAGCTCGCCCGCGAGGAAGGGCACCGACCTCGGGTCGGATTCCATCGCCGTGCCGAAAAGGTCGAAGAGCTGCGGGCGGACTTCAGCCCGCCGTCGCGCCAACGTATCGGCATGGGCAAAGGCCGATCCATAGTCCCCGCGCCGAAGGCGATTGTCGATCAACCAGCTGTGCGAACTGTCGTCACGAAGGCTCCAGTTGCCGGCGAGGGTGAGAAGGTCATCCGCCACGCCGCGGTCACCGGTCTCGCCCTCGACCAGCCCGACAATGCGCAGAGCCTGAAGATTGAACGGTGCACGCTCAAGGGCCATGCGCGCCAGGGCGTCCGCATTTTCAAGCCGTCCCGCGCGCCATTCCGATTCAGAGGCGTCCGCCAGAACCACGGCAGACCCGGGGCTGAGGCGCACGGCATGTTCGGCCGGGGCCCGGTCCGCCAGTGGCACCAGAACGACCTGCCAGCCGAGCCAGATCAGACCGACGGCCAGTCCGACGGCGCCATAGCCGAGCACGGGCGAGGTCTTTGGCGCAGAAGTCTCGTCCGGTCCGTCTGCCATCAGGACCGGCGCCCTCGCACCTCGGACGAGGATTTGGCGCCATAATCATAGTCATAGCTATAGTCGTAGCCATCGTTCCGGGCCTTGCTGGCCTGAAACTTGGTCAGCACGGCGCCGAGGACGCGACCGTGGGCAAAGCCCAGCCGGCGGAGGGCGCCCAACGCCTGACGGCGTCCGGTCCCGCGCGATTCCAATACGAACAGGGTGCCCTCGACGGAGGAGGAGAGCAGCGGCGCATCGGCGAAGCCGAGAACGGGCGGGCCGTCGATGACCACATGGTCGTAGAGGGCCAACGCCTGATCGAGGAGAACCTGCAGGCGATCTCCGGACCAGAGCTCGGCCGGATTGGGCGGCAGGGGGCCGCAGGGAATGAAGTCGAGCGTGGCGAAGGGGGTCTTGCGCACCACGCCCTGAAGCTCGGCCGATCCAGACAGGAAATTGCTCATCCCCTGACTGTTATCCATCTCCAGCACACGGTGCATGGAGGGATTGCGCAGGTCGCCATCCACCAGAAGCACCCGTTTGCCGGTCCGGGACAGATTGAGCGCGGTCGCAAAGGCGGTGGTCGACTTGCCCTCACCGGGACGGGCACTGGTGAGCAAAAGCGACTTGGGCGCGCCGTGCGAGGTGGTGAACTGCAGCGCCGTCCGGAGCGAATAATAGGCCTCAGAGAAGGGCGATCTGACATCGCGCAGGGCCGAAATGGCGTCCTCATCCTTGGCGAGCAGCGGAATGTTGCCAAGCCCAGGCAGGCCCAGCTTTTCTTCGACGTCACCCGGTGTGGTGATCGAGTCATCCAGTGCCTCAATCAGGAAAGCCGCGACGACGCCCAAACCGAGGCCCAGCACAAACGCGAGTGCGAGGTTGAGAGGCAGCTTGGGGCTGGACGGAGTCTTCGGAGCGATCGCGCGGTCGATCAGCGAGACGTTGTTGGCGGTGACGCCGCCGGTCACGCCGACCTCCTTGTAGCGCTGGAGCAGGCCGTCGTAGAGTTGCCGGCTGGTGTCCAGTTCGCGCAGCAGAATATTGTACTCCACGCTGCGATCGCTGAGGTCGAGGACGTCGGTGCTCAGCCCGTTGACCCGGCTCTGGAGGGCGCGTTCCTGATTGAGCGCGATCTCATACTGGGCCCGGATGCCGTCCCGGATGGATACGGCCAGACTGCGGATCTGGCTGTCGAGCTCGTCGATTCGGTTCTGGAGCTCGACCATCTCCGGGTAGTCGGCCTGCAACACGCTGGATTTCTGCTGATATTCGGCCTCGACGGCGACCCGCTGGGCGACCATGGCCTGGATGGCCGGGCTGGCGATGACTTCGGGGATCGACATCAGGGACGCGCCCCGCGCCTGGCGCCAGCGCTCCTCGGCCGAAATCCGATCCACGCGCGCTTGAGACAGAGCCTGGTTGATCGTCGACAAACTGTTGGCGGCCAGCGAGCTCTGGGCCCCGGCTCCTGCGCTGGTGCTGTCTTCCAGCCGGATGATCTGCTGATCGTCGGCATACTGGACCAGCTGTCGTTCTGTTGCCTCCAGCTTGGCCTTGGTCTCGGCGATCCGCTCCTCGAGGAACTCGCGCACATAGAGGGAGGCATCGAACTTTCGGTCCAGGTTCGACTGGATGTAATTTTCAGCGATGGCATTGGCCATGCGTGCAGAGACAGCGGCGCTCGGGCTGCTGAAGGTGATCTCGACCAGTCGGGAATCCCGCTGGGACGAGACGTCGAGGCCGCCCGCAATCAGGTCGATCACCATTTCGCGGCGGCGCGCCATCTGCTGGGCGGCCGTCTCGCCGTCACGGGCTTCGAACTCGCCGCCCATTTGCTCGATGAAGACGTCGGAACTGGCGAGGCCGAGGCTGTCGATCACCCGCTCCGCCAGGGACCGACTGCGGATCAGCCCGTACTGGGTCTGGAAGAACTCCACGGAGAAGCGGAGGTCGGCCGCGCCGGTCTCTTCTGAGTCCAGCACGCGGGTGGCTTCGCGATCAATCTGGACCGTGGCCGCTGCCGTGTAGGTGGGCGGGGTCAGAAGCGTGACGACCAGACCGATGACCACGGCCGCCAGCACCGACCCCGCAATCAGCAGGCGGTGCTTCATCAGCATCGCCCAGTATTTCGCGAGGTCCAGCTCGACTTCGCGCTCCACCGGCTCACCGAAGTGATCGTAGTTCGGATCCCGCTGCGACGGTCCTGCCTGCATCATCTCGCCCGATCCGCGACCCTCGGCCATCATCATATCCTGATACTGAACGTATGCGCGCCTGCCCCGCGGGCGCTTCCAGACGGCTGATACCGTATACTTACCCTGGGGGCGAGACGGGAAATCAATCGATTGGCGCATTGATGGACGATTGGCGACGCCACTGTCGCAGGCACACCATACCCGCGCGCCGACAAGGTTTGCCGAAGCGGCCTGATCTCAGGGAACAAGGGGCTGGCCGGCCTCGAGGAGGACTGCAATCTCTTCGGCCACGCCCTCCAGCGACCGGATGCGCTCGCCGGCCGAGGGGTGGCCCCACTGAACCATCCGCAAATGGGGCAGGCGGGCCGACAGCGTGCGCCAGAAGGGGGCTGCACGCGCGGGGTCATAACCGGCCCGGGCCGACAGATAGAGTCCCACCCGATCGGCTTCCCGTTCGGCCCGAACCAGTTCCCAGGGGGCGACCCCCCAGTTGCCGAGCACATCACGCGCGAGGCCCACGTCATCGAAATAGGCGCGGTGCTCCAGAATGTTGTGGGCCAGTTCATGACCGAGAACGACAGCAAGGTCATCGTCCAGCGGGCTCAAGGCCGCCAGCACCGAGCTGATGAACACCCGTTCGCCATCGCCCTTCGCGTAAAAGTCCGCAGACGGATCAAGCTGGAACGGATAGGCGCAGCCTGTGACACTGCCGAGCCGCAGAGCCACGCGCTGACCATCCCTCTGCACCACTAACTCGGCGAATCCGTCGTCCAGCGCCTCGGCCAGCAGGGTCAGGTTGCTGGACAGGCCCTCGAAGCCCGCAGCTCCGACGGACCCTCCCTCCAGAAGCGGTTGGCCGTCGGCCGACACGACCAGATCGCCCGTCTGCAGACCGGCTTCGGCCGCAGGGCTTTCCGGCGCGATGGCTGCGACGCCGGGCAAGTCGCCCCTCAGCTGCCAGTCTTCGCGAGCGGCATCCCTCAGATACTCCGCATACTGGCTTTCGGCATGGAGAAGCAGGCCGGTAATCGGGCCGGTTCGCGGACAGAGTTCAGCATTGGCTACGGACAGCCGAAACCCGACGGCATTGACGCGGGCGTCGAGCGCGTTGAGCGCCTTCAGGCGATCCCCGGGCATCGCGACCTCGACTCCGGAACCATAGGCGTCGGGCGGAACCGAACCCTCCGTTCTGCAACCGGTCAGTTGCAGGGCAAGGCCAGCGCAGAGGGCGGCGGGTGCAAGGCCACGATGGCTGCGCCGCCCCACCGGCCCGGCCTAGATGGTGCGGAACAGATAGAGGGACGGCGCGGCCCGCACGACCTGCTGGATCACATCGCTGAGGAAGGAGGTGTCTACGACGATCACATCATCGCCCAGCACCACCGGATCCGGTGCCTCGCCCGCCCGGATGGCCGCAAGGTCAAACACGGCAAACTGCCGCTCGCCCTCGATCGTGCGGAAAATGACAACGCTGTTCAGATCCGCCCCGGCGATCGGGCCGCGTGCCATGGCCACGGCCTGGAGCAGGGTCGTGCGGCCCTGCATTTCGTAGACGCCGGGCTGGGTCACGGCGCCATCGACGGTGATCTTCTGACTGGCGGCTTCCAGCACGGTCACCGTGATCTGCGGGTTGCGAAGATATTGCGCACCCAGCCGGGTAGCGAGGGACTCGCTGAGTTCATCGGGCGTCAGACCCTCGGCCTGGACCGTTCCGATCAGGGGCATCTGGATGACGCCCGAGGCGTCCACCCGGATTTCGTCAAACGACAAATCAGGGACTCGGAAGACATTGACCCTCAGAAGATCGGTCGCGCCGATGCGATACTCTCCCGAGGCAGTCGCGCCGCCCGCCGAAGTGGCCACGAGCGCCTCGGTCGGGATGGATCCCTCCTTCGGTCCTCCCGAACTGGCGCAGGCGCCGAGGGCGAAGATCGAGATCAGCAGCAGAACAAAGCGCATGGCGAACATATTCCCGGTGGTCAGACCGCATGCAGGGGAGACGCCTGTATGCGACCGGCATCTGATAGCCCCCAATGGGGAATTGCGCCACCACTCGCCGGGAAACGGCCAGTTTTTTTCTGGACCGACCGGGCCGGGTAGGGCAGCAGGCCCGCAAACGCTTCGCGGAAGCGCGCCGGGTGCGGGACGCGGATTATTTTCGAGGCGCAAAGAAATCAGGTTCGGTAGGTTAATTTGTCATATAAATATAAGTGGTTTCGCGTAAGAGGCTGACATGCGTGCATCTCTGACAGCGACCTGGGCAGCGAAATACCTGATCCACATCGGGGCGCTGTTTGTCGCATTTCTTCTGGCCTATGAGCTGCGCCGGGCCCTCCCCATTGAGTGGTGGTTCCAAGGCGGCGACGCGATCCGCGTGGTGGGTTGGGCGGCCCTGTTTGCCCTGATCGGTGCTGTGGTCGAAGCTGTCTTCCAGACAGAAAGGACTGCCTGGCGGTTCGCCTCGGTCAGGGACGTTGTGGCGCTGGGCCGGAACGTCGTCCTGACGGTGGCCTTCTTTCTGCTCGCCATCTTCGTGGCCGATCGAGGGGTGCAGCTTCCACGTTCGGTGATCCCGCTCGCGGCGGTCCTGAGCGTTCTGTTTCTCGTGGGCGTTCGGCTCCTCTGGCGTCTGCCGCAAGAGTCCGAACTCATCCATCACCTCCTACCCACCTGGTGGCGCAAGGTTTCTGCCCATCGGACGCCGCTGATCCTCGTGGGGTCATTGGCCGACGCCGACCGACAAATCCGCCTGTTGCAAGCCGACGCCGACCAGCCCTATCAGCCTGTCGGGATTGTCACCCCGGACGTCGCGGAAGTCGGCATGAGGCTACAGGGCGTGCCGGCGATGCTGTCGTTGGGTGCATGGCGGGATCAGCATGTATCGCTTCGCCGGCGCGACGAGCCGGTGCCCGGCATCCTGTTTCTGCAGGATCCTGTCCTCAACTTTGGCCTGACGCCCCAGCGCGTCGGCGAGCTGAAGAAGGCCGGCCACACCCTCCTGCGTCCCCACGTCCTGACTGAGGTAGGCGCGCCGGGCCCAAGAGCCGACCTTTTGACCGAAATCCCACTCGAGGAATTCCTCCCCCGCCAGCCGATCTCCCTGCCGACCGGTCCAGTGGAGGATTTGATCAGGGGGAAACGCATTCTCGTCACGGGTGCCGGCGGCAGTATCGGATCGGAGATCGCGCGCCAGATGGTGCAGTTTGGCTGCGGCCACCTGACCCTGCTGGATCACTCGGAGTTCCAACTGTTCGAGATCGATCGGGAGCTGGGCGGCGTGACGACCGCCATGACCCGTCGCGCCGTGCTGGCCAATGTGCGCGACGAGGCCCGCATTCGCGAGATTTTCGATCAGGAACGGCCCGATATCGTCTTCCACGCCGCGGCCCTCAAACACGTTGCTCTGGTCGAGAACAATCCGGCCGAGGGTGTGCTGACCAATGTTCAGGGAACCTGGAATGTGATCCGGGCGGCGATCGCGGCCAAGGCTGCCCAGTTCGTGCTGATCTCGACCGACAAGGCGGTCGATCCCTCCAATGCCATGGGGGCCACCAAGCGGATCGCCGAGACCCTGCTGGAGTTGGCCCCTGAAAGCGCCACGCGCCTGTCA
>CAXICH010000006.1:0-25883 GCA_964022245.1 uncultured Alphaproteobacteria bacterium | reverse complement strand
TTCGACGATCACGCGGGCCGTATCGACCCGGCCGCCCGACTGGGCATGGGCCCAGGCATTGGCCGCATCCTCGATGGCGTCGATCATCGACTGGCCCTTGCCCGAGGACGACATGACCGGCTTGATGAACACCGGCAGGCCGATGGTGTGCGCGGCCTCGGCCAGTTCGGCGGCTGATCCGGCAAAGGCATAGGGGCTGGTCGGCAGGCCCAGCTCCTCGGCCGCCAGCCGGCGGATGCCCTCGCGGTTCATGGTCAGTTGGGTCGCCCGCGCCGTCGGGATCACCGTCGCCAGCCCGGCCGCCTCAATCTGCGCCAGCACATCCGTCGCGATGGCCTCGATCTCGGGCACGATGATGTGCGGCGCCTCGGCCAGGATGACGCCGTTCAGCACCTGCGGATCGGTCATCGGGATGACGTGGCTGCGGTGTGCGACCTGCATGGCCGGGGCGTTGGCATAGCGGTCGACCGCGATCACCTCGACGCCGAGGCGCTGCAGCTCGATCGCCACCTCCTTGCCCAGCTCACCCGCGCCCAGCAGCATGACGCGGACGGCGCTGTCGGAGAGGGGGGTGCCGAGGCGAAGGGTCATTTCACTTCCGTCTTCTCATGCGAAAACCAAACATCAGGAGCGCGACCCCGACACACGCTCCGACTGCACCCGCCTGGAAGAGAAGTGCAGCCCAAGGAGCGGCGACGTCGTTGGGCACCTGCGCGGGAGACCAACTCGCTAAGGCAAGTGCTGCCCCACCGAGCAGTAGCAGCGTGCCGGCGACCTTCAGAGCGGCTGACATCATTTGGACGAAAGCCGCGCCTTGACCTCGGCGACCACGGCCTCGGCGGTGATGCCGAACTTGTCGTAGAGGACTTCGGCCGGGGCCGAGGCGCCGAAACTCGACATGCCGACGAAACCGCCGTCCTCGCCGATGAAGCGGTCCCAGCCCTGGCGGATGCCGGCCTCGATGGCGACGCGGGCCGTGCCCTTGCCGATCACCTTGGTCTGATAGGCTTTGGTCTGCTTGTTGAAGAGCTCGAACGAGGGCACCGAGACCACGCGGGTCGGGACGCCGTCGGCCTCGAGCTGTTCAGCGGCCTTGAGCGCGAGGGCGACCTCGGTGCCGGTGGCGAACAGGGTGGCTTTCGCCTTGGCCGAGGCGGCGCGCAGCTCATACGCCCCCTTGGCCGAGAGGTTCTCGGTCGCGGCCTCGGTGCGAACCGCCGGGGTCTTCTGGCGCGACAGGGCCAGCGCCGAAGGGCCGTCGGCCTTCTCCAGCGCCAGACGCCAGCACTCCATGGCCTCGACCGTGTCGGCGGGGCGGAAGACCTGCAGGTTCGGAATGGCGCGCAGCGCGGCCAGATGCTCGACCGGTTGGTGCGTCGGACCGTCCTCGCCGAGGCCGATGGAGTCGTGCGTCAGGACGTGGATGACCCGGATGCCCATCAGGGCGGCCAGGCGGATCGACGGACGGCTGTAGTCCGAGAACACCATGAAGGTGCCGCCATAGGGAATGATCCCGCCGTGCAGCGCCATGCCGTTCATGGCCGCAGCCATGCCGTGCTCGCGGATACCCCAGTTGATGTAGCGCCCGGCATAATCCGGCGCGTCAAAGGTCTCGGTGCCCGCCACCAGGGTGTTGTTCGAGCCGGTCAGATCAGCCGAGCCGCCGATCAGTTCAGGGATGGGCTCGAACAGGGCGCTGAGCGCCGCGCCCGAAGACTGGCGCGTGGCCTGCGCCGGCTTCGACTCGATGGTCGCGGCGATGGCGGTGTCGAGGTCGTCAAAGGCGTCGTCGGGCAGACCCCCGGCCATGGCGCGCACGAAGTCGTCATAGAATTCCGAATCCTCCAGCCGGTCTTCCCAGGCCTGCCGGGCCTCGGCGCCCCGGCGCCCGACCTTGCGCCAGGCCTGCATGACGGTCTCAGGGATTTCGAAGGGCGCGTGCGGCCAGTCCAGCGCCTTGCGCGTCGCGGCGATCTCGGTGTCACCCAGAGCGGCACCGTGCGTCTTGTGGCTGCCTTCCATGGTGGCGGCGCCGCGCCCGATTTTCGTCTTGCAGGCGATCAGGGTCGGCTTGTCCTGACGCGCCGCCCATTTCAGCGCGGACTTGATGGCGTCCATGTCGTGGCCGTCGATGGCCTTGACCGCCCAGCCGGCGGCCTTGAAGCGCGCCTTCTGATCGGTGGCATCCGACAGGCTGACGGCGCCGTCGATGGTGATGGCGTTGTCGTCCCACAGCACGGTCAGCTTGTTCAGCCGATAGCGCCCGGCCAGGGTGATGGCCTCCTGCGACACACCCTCCATCAGACAGCCGTCGCCGGCGATCACCCAGGTGCGGTGATCGACCAGATCCTCACCGAAATGGGCCGCCAGATGGCGCTCGGCCATCGCGAAGCCGACCGCATTGGCGAGACCCTGACCCAGCGGGCCGGTGGTCGTCTCCACGCCGGGCATATGGCCGTATTCGGGGTGACCGGCGGTCCTTGATCCCCACTGGCGGAAGTTCGACAGCTCCTCACGGGTCGCGGCCTCATATCCGGTCAGGTGAAGCAGGGCATAGATCAGCATCGATCCGTGCCCGGCCGACAGGATGAAGCGGTCGCGGTCAGCCCAGTCGGGGCGGCTGGCGTCAAACTTCAGATGTTTCGAGAACAGGACGGTCGCGACGTCGGCCATACCCATGGGCATGCCGGGGTGGCCGCTGTTGGCCTTCTGAACGGCGTCCATGGCCAGCACCCGGATGGTATCGGCCATCTGCTTCGGGGTAGCCTTCGGCGGGGTGGAATCGGCTTTTGCCACGGGCAACCTCTCGGGACGCGGGGAAGAAAAAGGGGGGCGGGGCCGCTTTACCCCGACGCGCGGACGGGTTCTATAGGGATTCCGGAGGAAGTGACACCGATGGCCGACGCCACCACAGCTGCGAAAGCCCGCATCGACAAGGCTCTCGCCCTGCTGGAACGACGCATGAAGGACCTGAAGGCGCGACCCGCGTCGGCGCCTCCGATCGGCGACGATGACCTGTTCGCGCCGCGCGCCGACGCCGGGCGTCTGGCTGAGCTGGAAGATGCCGGGCGCGAGGCCCGCGCGGCGCTGGCGGCCTCGGCCGAGGCCATCCGCTCGATCCTTGCGGACGATCAGGACGGCGAGGAGAGCGCCTGATGGCCACCGTCACCGTCGAGATCAACGGTCGCCCCTATGCCGTCGGCTGCGCCGACGGGCAGGAGGAGCGCGTGCGCCAGCTGGCGGCGCAGTTCGCCGGCCATGTCAGCACCGTCGCGGCCGAGGTCGGCCATGTCGGCGAGTTGCGCCTGTTCCTGATGGCCGGGCTGATTCTGGCCGACGAACTGCAGGAGGCCCGCGCAGGCGACGCTCCGGCCCGTCCGGCCGAGACCCCCTCCAGCGATGCGGGGGTGGCCGAGGCCCTGAACGCCGTCGCGGCCCGTATCGAGAAGATCGCCCAGACGATCACCTGAGGGTCCTGTCCCGAATTCGTACCGGCCCGGTGCGATGGCCATTGTCCGGCCACAGGTCGAGGACTATCTTGGTCGTCGGCGGGTCTTGCTGCGGCCCTCGTCGAAGGCAACATTCCTCGCGACCTTAATTCACTCAAAGGGATCTGTCCCTGTCCGGGCTCGAGGGCCTGGGCATATGGAGCCCACCTGGCTACCCAGGTCTGAGAGGATTTCAACGCCTTCACGGTTCTTGTGGCGCCGCCAACCTTATTTATTCCCCTATCGCTCGCTGCTTGAGGGGGTGATTGCCCTGTCGTTCGCCGCGCGGCGGCTCGCTGTCCGAGGGTCCATGACCGACAAGCGCGCGCTACGATCCGAGATGCGGGCCCGACGCATGGCCCTGGCGAAAGACGGTCCGGACGCCGCTGCACGCGCCGCCGACCATACGCACCGCCTGCCACAGGGCACATGTGTCGCCGTCTATCATCCCATTGGCTCTGAACTGGGCACGGCCCCATTGGTCGAGGCTCTGGTCGGGCGCGGCGTGGGTCTGTGCCTCCCCGTCACCCTTGCGCCGGATGCGCCTATGGTCTTTCGGCGCTGGACCCCGGGCGATCCGCTGGAAGCCGACCTGGCCGGTGTGCCCGCGCCCTTTCCGCTGGCGGGCGAGGTCGTGCCCGACCTGATCCTCACTCCCCTGCTGGCCTTCGACGACGCGGGCTACAGGCTGGGGCAGGGCGGTGGTCATTATGACCGCACCTTTGCCGGCTTGCCGCACGCAATCCGGATCGGCCTCGCCTATGCCGGACAGCAGGTCGCGGCCCTGCCGGTCGAGCCGCATGACATTCCGTTGCATGGCGTTCTGACCGAGACCGGCTATACCGCCTTCGCATGAGGCGTAATCATTCCCCCCGGCCGGTCGCATGAGGCTGGCATTCTTTGGCGATGTGATCGGCAAATCCGGTCGCGACGGCCTGTCCGATCACCTGCCCGGCCTGAAGCGCGACCTGAAGCTCGACTTCGTGGTCATCAATGCCGAGAACGCGGCGGGCGGTTTCGGCATCACCGAGAACACGGCGCGCGACCTGTTCAATGCGGGCGCCGATGTGCTGACCCTGGGCAACCACAGCTGGGACCAGCGCGAGGCCCTGACCTATATCGTGCGAGAGCCGCGCCTGATCCGCCCGGTGAACTATCCCCGTCTGATGGACGCCCCGGGACGCGGGGCCGATGTCTTCACCACATCGGATGGCCGTCGGGTGCTGGTGATCAATGTGCTGGGCCGGGTGCATATGGACCCGATGGACGACCCCTTCTCGGCCGTCGAGCGCGAGCTGGAGGCCGCTCCGCTGGGCGTGGTCGCCGACGCCGCCATCGTCGACATTCACTGCGAGGCGACCAGCGAGAAGATGGCCATGGGCCATTTCTGCGACGGGCGCGCCAGCCTGGTGATCGGCACCCACACCCATGTCCCGACCGCCGATGCCCAGATCCTGCCGGGCGGGACGGCCTATCAGACCGACGCCGGCGGCTGCTGCAACTATGACTCGGTGATCGGCAACGACAAGGAAGAGCCCCTGCGCCGCTTCACCACCCGCCTCAGCGGTGGTCGCTACCAGCCGGCCTCTGGCCCCGCGACCGTCTGCGGCGTCTACGTCGAGACCGACGACCGCACAGGTCTGGCCACGCGCATCGAACCGATCCGGGTGGGCGGTCGCCTTAGGCAGGCCGTACCGACGATCTAGGCGCCTACCGCCGACGGCAGGTCTGGCGCACCCGAAGCGCCATGGCGCGTTCGCCGGCTTCAGAGGCAACCCGACGGGCCTCGGCGCACTGGCCGGCATCCATCAGGGCCTGCACGCGCTCGGCCAGCGCGACCCGCTCGGCGCCATAGCGTTCCTCGGCTTCCTCCGGGGTCATCTGCTGAGCTTCCACACTGGCGCGATATTCGTCGCCCTCGCGACGGCGGAGCTGATCGTCCGAGCTCATGCGGCCGATGGCGCCCCCGCTGGCCTGCTGGGCAGACTGACCGACGCCGCCCCCGCGTGACTGGGCAAGGCTTGGAGTCGCGATCGCCAGGCTGGCGGCTGTGCAGAGCGTGGCGGCGACCAACAATGAAAAACGCATGAGGGCTGACCTTCCATTTGCAGACAGTCGACAGTGATCCCGGCCCGGCCAAAAGGCAAGGCGGCCGGTCAGAAGCCCTGGCGGAAGAAGTAGGTGGTCCGCTCCCGGATCAGTCCGTCCTCAATCCGGTAGGCATCTGCGAAGCGCTCGTGAATCGGAGCGCCGTCATGACCTCGCCCCTCGACCAGCCCCATGGCCACGGCCCGGTCACCCTCGCAGACGAATTCGTCCAGCAGGATCTGCGAGGTCTTGGCGCTGCGGTGGCGGCGGTAATAGTCGACGACCGCCTCACGGCCGGACAGGATCGGCTGGCCCGGGCGGCGATAGATCACCTCCGGGTGGAGGCAGGCTTCCAGCACATCGTGATCGCCCATCTCTATGGCCGCCAGGGACTGTTCGATCAGGGTGCGGGCGTCAGGCCGCGCGCGCGCGCTCACGCGGCATCCTCGGCGGCCAGCATGGCGCCGATGGCCCGGTCGAAATGCTCGTCCATCGCGCGCCGGGCCGCCTCCGCGTCGCGACGCAAGACGGTGTCGGCCATTTCCAGATGCTTGGCGATGATTGCGGCGTGCTGGTCCTCGGTGCGGCGGGTCCGCCAGGCGGCGGGGACCGCAGACTCCAGCAACGGCTCGAAGGCGCCGATGATCTTGGCCATCAGGGCGTTGCGGCTGGCGTCGGCAATGGCCTTGTGCATGGCAATGTCGGCCTCGATCAGGGCCGATGAGCCGCGCTCGGCCCCCGCCATGGCCCGTGCCAGATCGCGGATGCGAAGCGCCTCGTCGTCGGAACGCCGCACGGCGGCCAGGGCGATGGTCTCGGTCTCGAGGCAGCGGCGGGTTTCCCAGACCTGCTGGACAGTGATCTGTTCCGTGCGAACCGCATGGTCCAGCGAGATCGACAGGGTCTGGCTGGACAGGGCGCTGACCCGGGGGCGGCGACCATTGGCGGTATCGATGATGTTGAGCGCGGCCAGAGCGCCGAAGGCCTCGCGCACGACCGGGCGGCTCACGCCCAGCTGCTCACCAAACGCCGCCTCGCTCGGCAGCTGGTCGCCGACCTTGAGCTGTCCCTTGCCAATATAGTCAGCGACCTGACGCATCACATACTGGACGCGTGTCTCGTCGGGACGGCTGTCAGCGAGCATGGTCGGGGCCCCCGGAACGAATGGAAAGATCAGGCTATCACAGTCGCGAAAGCCGCCGCTAGGCAGCATTGAGGGCCACCTGCCCCCCCGCGCGTCGATAGTCACTGGGGCACAGGCCATAGCGACGCGTGAAGGCCCGGGCGAAGCTGGCATTGTTCAGATAGCCCGCATCATAGCCGACCACCGACACCGGCCGGTCGCTGGACGTCAGATCGCGCGCCGCGCGCGACAGGCGCTGCTCGGCCAGACAGTCGGCGACGCTCTGGCCGAAGACCTCGCGAAAGCCCTGGGTCAGCTTGGTGCGGTTCAGGCCCGCTGTGCGCGCAATCTGGTCCAGGGTCAGCTTCTCATCAAAGCGGTCGGCGATCAGCCGCCGCGCCGTCATCAGCCGCGCCATCTCGGCCCGGCTCAGACTGGCCGTCGGTGTGTGAGGCACAAGGTCTCCTCGCTCGGCGGCCTCGAGGATTTCACACAGCAGTTCCTGACATTTGGCCCGTCGATACATGTCGCGTGTCGTGCCCTGTATGGCCGGGGCTGCGGCGGCTGTGGCCAGGGCTGCGAGAGCGTCCCCCATATAGAAGTCGCCATCACCCGCGCCGGCCATAATGCCCCGGAACGGCCCTTCGCCGACGAAGGTCAGGGTCAGGGAGGTGTCGCTGCGATCGGGGGTGCGAGCCATGTCGGCCGCCGTGCCGAGCGACAGGACAGCCTGCGCCCCCCGGCGCCCTGATCCCACCCAGTCCAGCGAGCAGCGCATGACGCGGACGTCGGCGGCCTCGATCAGGGGCGGCTGGCCGTCCCGCCCGATCATGACCCTCAGGCCGGGCTCAAGCGTCAGATGGAGAGGTGCGTCGATCACAGGACATCCTGTCGTTTCCGTGCGGAGTCGGCCCTGGGCTCTGTCCATCCGCGATCTCTTGACTCTATCCTATCAGACAGGTTTGGCAATACCTATATGATAGGTAACCGGCTCGCAGCCGCGCAGCTTTCGTGCGGCTGAGCACAATCATGCTTCCCCGCCCGGGCCCGCGGGACGTTAGGGTGGTGCGGAACGGAGGACTCACGATGGCAGAACCGATCATCCGGTTGGCGCAAGGCGAGCTGAAAGGCACACGAGAGTCGGGCGTTTTGCGATTCCGGGGCGTGCCCTATGCCGCCGGGCCGGTGGGCGACCGGCGGTTCCGCCTGCCCGAGCCGCATTCCGGCTGGACGGGTGTGCGTGATGGAACGGTCGCCGGTGCCAATGCGCCGCACGGCGTCAAACCGTTTCCCGGCCTCGACGTCGCGCCCCTGATCGGCACCGGATGGGTCGAGGGTGACGATTATCTGAATGCCGATATCTGGCTGCCGGACGACGGTCGGACCGGTCGACCCATCATGGTCTTCATTCATGGCGGGGCGTTCGTGCTGGGCTCCAGCACCGCCGCTGTGCAGGACGGCACGGCCTTCGCCCGCGACGGCATCGTCCTCGTGTCGATCACCTATCGCCTCGGGATCGAGGGCTTCCTGCCGGTCGACGGGGCGCCTTCCAACCTCGGTCTGCACGACCAGATCGCGGCCCTGAAATGGGTACGGGACAATGCCGGCGCCCTCGGTGGAGACGCCGACAACATCACGGTCTTTGGCGAATCGGCCGGGGCCATGTCGGTGGCCAATCTGGTGGCGTCGCCCCTGGCGCAGGGTCTGTTCCGCCGCGCCATTATCCAGAGCGGTCACGGGTCGATGGTGCGCCCCCTGCCGGTCGCCCGTCGCCTGACGCGCAGGGTCGCGAAGATGCTGAAGGTCAGGCCGGACGCCGACGGCTTCCGCGGCACCCGCATTGCGGACACGCTGCGGGTTCTGGAGACGGTCATCCAGCCGACGGTGCGCCTCGACCTGCGCGACGAGCGGGGCCGCGAGCCCGCCTATGGACTCAGCAAATTCCTGCCCGTTTTCGGGGACGATGTTTTGCCTGAGCGGCCCCTGGACGCGCTGGACAAGGGTCTCGGACGTGACGTCGATGTGCTGATCGGCAGCAATCGCGAGGAAATGAATCTCTATTTCGTCCCGACCGGCGTGCGCGCCAAACTGCCCGGCTGGCTGGCGCCCCTGATCCTCGGACGGGTCGAACGCAATGCCCGCCGGATTCTGAAGGCCTACAGGCACAAGGGGGACAGGCCCGGCTGGACCTTCACCCGCGCGCTGAGCGATCTGGTGTTCCGCTATCCCGCTCGCCAATTTGCCGCCGCCCATACGGGCCGCACCCACGTTTACGAGATGGAGTGGCAGTCTCCGGCCTCGGGCGGGGAGCTGGGTGCCTGCCACGGGATCGAACTGCCATTCGTGTTTGACACCCTGGCGTCGACCACCGGACCGGAAGGCCTGACAGGAAAGGCACCGCCGCAAGCGCTCGCCGACCGGGTGCACGGCCTGTGGGTGGAGTATGCGAAGACCGGAACGCTGCCGTGGGGCGAGTATTCCGCCACCGATCCGCAGGTCTATGCGCTGGACGCGGGCGAGGCCCGGGCCGAGCGGCCCATGCCCTGCGCCGCCGTGATGAGTTGAGGCCGGGATGTATCTGGACAAGTTGAAGTTGACCGGTCGGGTGGCTGTGGTGACGGGCGGAGCCGGGGCGGGGGGTATCGGTCTGGCTGCCGTCGAGGCGCTGGCCGAGGCCGGGGCCCACGTCGTCATCGCCGATCTGGACGAAGCCGTGATTGAAGCCGCCCGGGCTGCCCTCAAGGTCAGCGGTCACGACACCGAGGGCGTGGTCATGGACGTCACCGACCGGGCCCGGGTCGAGGCTGTCGCGGCCGAGGTTCAGGCGCGACACGGCCGTATCGACATCCTGGTCAACAATGCCGGGATCGCGCTGAGCGAAATCGCCGCCGAGGATATGGAAGAGGCGCGCTGGCGGACGGTCCTCGACGTCAATCTGAACGGCACCTTCTGGTGTGCCCAGGCCTTCGGACGGCACATGCTGGACAGGGGACAGGGCGCCATCGTCAATGTCGGCTCCATGAGTGGCTTCATCGTCAACCGCCCCCAGGGACAGGCGCACTACAATGCCTCCAAGGCCGCCGTGCACCATCTGACCCGCTCGCTGGCTGCCGAGTGGGGCGGGCGCGGGGTGAGGGTCAATGCCGTGGCCCCCACCTATATCGCCACGCCGCTCAACGCCTTTGCCGATCGCGAGGCGCCGATGTTCAAGCGCTGGATCGACTCGACGCCCATGGGTCGACTGGGGGAGCCGCACGAGGTGGCCTCGGTCATCGCCTTTCTGGCCTCCGATGCGGCCAGTCTGATGACCGGAGCAGTGGTGCTGACCGATGGTGGCTATGTCTGCTGGTAAGCGTCCGGTCGCCGGTGTCGAACTGGGCGGTACCAAATGCGTGGCCGTGCTCGGCACGGGCCCGGATGATGTGCGCGACGAGGTGCGGATTCCGACCACGACGCCGGACGAAACCCTGGGGCGACTGGCCGATGTCCTGGCCGGGTGGAGCGCAAGCGGGGAGATCAGTGCGGTCGGCGTTGCCAGCTTCGGTCCCTTGCAAATGGACCCCGCTGCCCCTGACCATGGGCGGATCGTGCGAACCCCCAAGCCGGGCTGGAGCGGCGCGGACCTGACCCGACTGATGATCCCCGATCGCCCGTTCGCGATGGATACAGACGTCACGGGCGCGGCTCTGGCCGAGGCCCGCTGGGGTCGGGCTCAGGGTCTGGCCAGCCACATCTACATCACGGTGGGGACGGGCGTGGGTGTGGGCATTATCGTCAACGGAAGCGCTGTTGCCGGTCTCGGGCACTCCGAAGCGGGCCATCTGCGCGTCGGCCGCCTCGCAGCTGACACCTGGCCAGGCGCCTGCGCCTTTCACGGCGACTGCGTCGAAGGGCTGGCCAGTGGCGCGGCCCTGGCGGCACGTCTGGGACAGTCGGCCGAGATCTTGTCAGAGACCGATCCGGTCTGGGAGACCGTGGTCCATGCGCTTGCCGGCCTGATGCACAATCTGGTGCTGACCGCGACGCCGCAGCGGATCCTGCTCGGGGGTGGCGTGGTCACCGGCAAGTCCTGGCTTTTGACCCGGCTGCGGGAGGCACTTGTGGAGAGCCTTGCCGGCTACGCTCACGCAGAGGCGCTGGACATGGTGCAATTTCTGCAATCGCCCGGCCTGGGCGACCGGGCCGGCCCGATGGGCGCGCTGGCCCTGGGGCTGGAGTCTATGGACAAGGTTTCGTGCCGATCGGCACAGTGACCAACCTTTCATACAGGTCGGACTTGCCCTAGGCCTTGGAGCAATCGCTACCGGACTCATCCGGAGCACTCCGAGGGGGGACAAACCATGCGCTACGCCACAATTCTCGCCACCAGTGTCGCCACGCTCGCGCTCAGCGCCGGCGCGACTTTCGCCCAGCAGGCTCCGGCGACGGATCCCGCTGCCACCCAGGTCGACGAGATCATCGTCACGGCCCGAAAGCGCGAAGAGCGTCTGGCCGATGTGCCCGTCGCCGTTACCGCCGTAACCGCAGAAACGCTGGAGCGCCGTCAACTGACCTCGGTCCGCGACGTGGCACTTGTGACTCCCGGACTGAACATCAACTCGGACGCCGCCGGTCGTGGCTTTCTGTCGATCCGCGGTATCGGCACGACCCTGCTGGACACGGTTCAGCCCGGCGTCGGCATCTTCGTTGACGGCGTCTATCAGGCCAACACCTCCTATCTGAACAGCCCGACCCTGGCCGTCGAGCAGATCGAGGTCCTGCGCGGGCCGCAGTCGACCCTGTTCGGCCAGAACACGCTCGGCGGGGCGATCAACGTCACCACCAAACAGCCGACCAACACGCCCGAAGGCCGTGTCACCGCCACCTATGCCGGGCCGGACAACTATTACATCTTTGGCGCGACGGCCTCCGGCCCGCTGATCGAGGATACCCTCTACGCCCGCGTCTCGGTCGGCACGCAGGGGCGCGACGGTTTCATCGAAAACAGCCTGCTCGGCTATGAGGACGCCAACCGTCTCGAGCAGAGCACGGTGCGCGGCGCCCTGCGCTGGCTGGCTCCCGGCAATGCCGTGGTCACGGTCAATGCCTATGCCGACACGGTCGATGGCACCGGCCCGCTCTATGCCGTGACCACCGGCCCGACCGACTATGTCGACGATGCCCAGACCAATGTGCGCAGCGTCGCCGAGTACGACTACACCGGCATCAACGGCAAGCTCGAGCTGCCGCTGGGTGAGGCGACCGACCTCACGGCCATCGTCTCCTATGACCGCCGCGACAATGACATTTCCTCGGACGGCGACTTCCAGCCGCTGGACCTGATCCGCTCGACCGGCTTCGGCCGGCTGGAGACGACCAGCGCGGAGCTGCGTTTCGACACCCGCTGGTCCGACAGCGTCTCGACCCTGTTCGGCGTCTTCAGCTCCAACCAGACCAATGATCAGACCTCGACCAACCAGCTGATGTTCCTGCCGGGCGCCCCGTCGGCCACGGCCAATGCCCAGTCGGACGCGGACATCTGGGCCGTCTTCGGCACGGCCTTCTGGGACCTCGCGCCGGACCTCGAGCTGACGGTCGGCCTGCGCTACGACAACCAGGTCATCGACTTCGCCAACGTCGTCACCTCGCGCTACGAGGCCGAGGAGTGGCAGCCGCGCGTGGCCCTGCGCAAGCGGCTGGACGACAACACCATGATCTACGCCTCGGTGGCCCGTGGCTTCCGCGGCGGCGGCACCAACGGTCCGGGCGCGCCCAACCCGGTCTATGACGGCGACTCGGTCTGGACCTATGAGGTCGGCACCAAGCTCAGCAGTGCCGACAACCGGTTCACCCTGGCCAGCGCGGTCTTCTACAACGACTACAGCGACATCATCGCCCAGAACAGTCTGGCCCCGATCGTCGGCGGCGGGGGCTTTGTCGGCATCAACCTGAACACCGGCGACGCCGAAAGCTACGGCGTCGAGGTCGAGTTCACGGCCCGCCTGACCGATGTCTGGACGCTGAGCGGCGGTGGCCTGTGGCAGAGCGCCCGCATCACCGACCCGACGCAATATGAGGTGACGACCGGCCGGACCCTGCCCAGTGACCGCATCCCCTTCCTGCCCGACTGGACCGTCAACCTGCAGAGCGACTACGTCATTCCCTATGGCGCGGGCGACTTTGTTTTCACGGCCGGGGTCTATGGCAAGGGGGACCGCAACGGTGCCAGCCTGTCGAACACCTTCGCGCCGAAGCTGGACGAATACTTCCTGGTCAACACCTCCCTGACCTATCAGGGCGATGGCTGGGAGGCCTCCGTCTTCGCCAACAATCTGTTCGACGAGGACTATTACGAAGCCTTTATCGACAGCTCGGTCCTGAGCGTCGCGGGTCTTCCGGCGCTCGGCAGTCTCGGTCAGATCGGCGACGGACGCCGTGTCGGCATTCGTGTCGGCTACAGCTTCTGAGGCGTGACGTGATCGACCCTGTCATCGCGACCGGGACGACGGGGAGGGGGGCATGAACGCCCCCTCCTTCGCCTCCGGACCGGCCGGCCTCCAGCCCGAGC
This sequence comes from uncultured Alphaproteobacteria bacterium, assembly GCA_964022245.1. Classification (GTDB taxonomy): domain Bacteria; phylum Pseudomonadota; class Alphaproteobacteria; order Caulobacterales; family Caulobacteraceae; genus Brevundimonas. The sequence goes on along the minus strand of CAXICH010000006.1, from coordinate 12,637 downwards.
TGGTGGACAGGCTGCGCGCCCTGTTCGGAGATCGGCTGAACCTGACCGAGCCGGTGCGGGCCCAGCACGGCGCCAGCGAGTCCCACTTCGCCACCGTCCTGCCCGATGCCGTGGTCTTCCCGCACTCGACCGAAGAAGTGGTGGCCCTGGTCAAGGCCTGCGTCGCCCACGACACCCCGATCATCCCCTATGGGGCGGGCACCTCGATCGAGGGTAACACCACGCCGGTCCGGGGCGGCGTGACGGTCGACCTGTCGCAGATGGACTCAATCCTCGAGGTGAATGCCGAGGATTTCGACTGCACCGTCCAGGCGGGAGTCCGGCGCGAGCAGCTGAACGCCCATCTGCGGGATGTCGGACTGTTCTTTCCCATCGACCCGGGCGCCAATGCCACGATCGGCGGCATGGCGTCGACGCGCGCCTCGGGCACCAATGCCGTGCGTTATGGCACCATGCGCGAGGCCATCCTCAGCCTGAGGGTGGTCACGCCCGACGGCCGTGACATCCGCACCTCGCGCAGGGCGCGCAAGTCGGCGGCCGGCTATGACCTGACCCGACTGATGATCGGGGCGGAGGGGACCCTCGGCATCATCACCGAAGTCACCCTGCGCCTGCACGGCATCCCGGAGTCCATCCTTTCTGCAGTCTGCAGTTTCGAGACCATGGCCGGGGCCGTCGATACTGTGGTTCAGTCGATCCAGCTGGGCATTCCGCTGGCCCGCGTCGAGATTCTGGACGACGTCCAGATGCGGGCGGTCAATGCCTGGTCCGATCTCGACTATCCCGAGACCACCACCCTGTTCTTTGAATTCCACGGCTCGGAGCGCTACGTTCAGGAACAGGTCGAGACGGTGTCCGAGCTGGCCAGCGGCAACGGCGGCAATGCCTTTCGCTGGGCCGTCCTGCCCGAAGAGCGCGACCGGCTGTGGAAGGCCCGTCACCAGGCCTATTACGCCGCTGTCGGCTTGCGGAAGGGTTGTGTCGGCTGGCCGACCGACGTCTGCGTGCCGATCAGCCGCCTGGCCGACTGCATTCTCGAAACCAAGGCCGACCTTGAGACGGCCACCATTCCGGGTCCGATCCTCGGCCATGTCGGGGACGGCAATTTCCATGTCGTCTTTGTCATCGACCCGGACAATCCCGACGAACAGGCCGAGGCCGAGGCACTGAACCATCGTCTGGTCCGGCGCGCCCTCGACATGGGCGGCACCTGCACGGGTGAGCACGGGATCGGCCTCGGCAAGCAGGACTGGCTGGTCGAGGAACTGGGCGAGGCGGTCGAGACCATGCGTCTGATCAAGCGCGCCCTGGACCCGCAGAACCTGTTCAATCCCGGCAAGATTTTCACCCTGTGACCCGCCGTTTGGGAGTATTCTGATGGGAACCGACGCTGGCCTGACGGTCACGGAAGCGGTGGCTGAAGCGGCCACCCCCCCGACGCCTCCCCCGACCTCCCTGACGCGCACGGCCTGGGGCGGGATTCTGCTGCTGGCCCTGATCGTGCTTTGCGGAGCCACGACCCGCACCCTGTTCGCTCCGATACAGGAAGTGGCCAAGCTCAGCCTCGGCCTGTCCGATTTCCAGATCAGCCTCGTGCAGGGCATCGCGGCGGCCGTGCCGGTCGCCATCATCTCCCTGCCGCTGGGATGGCTGGCGGACCGGGCGACCCGGACGAAGATCCTGATCGGTCTGGCAATCGCCTGGACGGTCGGCACGATCGCGACCGCCTTCGCGCCGAATTTCGAGATGCTGTTCCTTGCCCGGATGCTGGCGGGTGTCGGCGGCACCTGTGTGGTGCCGGTGGCCATTTCAGTGGCGGCAGACATGTCGTTGCCCGCCAGCCGCGGCCGGTCGCTGCTGTTCCTGTCGATGGGCAATGTGTTCGGCGGCGCGGCGGCCTTCGTTGCGGGCGGGGCCCTCTTCACCCTGTTCTCGGGTCAGGTCGACCTGCCGTTCGTCCAGCTGGAAGCCTGGCGCGAGGTGTGTTTGCTGCTGGGGGTGCTGAGCGCCGTCCTGATCCTGCCACTTCTGGCCCTCGCCGAGCCGGTCCGGCAGGAGGTCGAGCAGGTCAATGCCAGTTTCCGCGCCATGACCTCGGCCTTGTGGCGCCGGCGGGCCTTTCTGGCCCCGCTGTTCGTGGGGCAGATCACGGTGACCATGGCGGATGTGGCGGCCACCATCTGGGCGGCGCCGGTGCTCAGCCGGGACTTTGCCCAGACCCCGGGTCAGGCGGCCGCCCTGATCGGCGGCGTCCTGATCATTGCGGGCGTCGTGGGATCGATCATGGGCGGGGTCGTCGCCGACTGGGGACACAAGCGCAATATACGGGGCGGTGTCCTCATCGGGGCCGTGGTTGCGGCGGCCGTCGGCGTGCCGGCCGGCCTGTTCCCGATCATGACCGACACGACGATGTTCGGTCTGGTCCTGCTGATGCTGATGGTCTCGGGCACAGTCTGCGGACTGGTGACCGCGACCGCCATTGCGGTGCTGGTACCGAACGAGGAGCGCGGGACCTGTCTCGGGGCCTTCATGATCCTCGGTACCCTCATCGGGATGGGGGTGTCGCCGATTTTGGTCCGCCTGGGGAGCCAGGTGCTCGGTGGCGAGGCGCAACTGGCCCTGTCCCTGGCCATTGTGGGCGTCGGCGTGGGGGTCGTTTCGCTGGCGGGATTTGTGATCGCCATGATCAACGCGCCCCGGCCCGTGCCTGCAGCCCACTGATCGACAGGGTCGTCCGGCGGCGCTAGCGTCGCCGGATGTCCAGCCTGCCCGAATACCCGCTGTCCGCCCTCCTGGCGCCCGTCACCCCTGAGCACTTTCGTGCCGGGATCGAGGGCCGCGCGCCGCTGCATATTCCGGCGGAGGGCGGCTCGGGCGACGTCCGTCGCGCCCTTCTGGACTGGGACACCTTCAACGGGCTGCTGGGCCAGAGCGCGATCTGGACCCACTCGACCCTGCAACTGGTTCATAGCGGCAACCAGCTTCCGGCGGAGCACTATTGCGCGGAGGTCCAGACCATGTCCGGGCCGGTCGTGCGCCCCTCTCCGGCCAAGGTGCAGGTCATGATGGCCATGGGGGCCACGGTCATTGCCAACGACGTCGGGACCCTGACCCCATCGCTGCGGGCGGTGTGCGATACCCTCCGGACGACCTATGCGGCGTCGGTCGCCGCCAACGTCTATTGCTCGTTCCAGGGGGTGCAGGGCTTCGGGCCCCACTATGACACCCACGACGTCTTTGCGGTTCAGACCGAAGGCGAAAAGGTCTGGCGGCTATACCGCAATCGAGAGCCGGATCCCGTCGATTACCCGGGCGAGGGCGAGGAGGTCCGGCGCTATCTGGCCTCGGCTTGCGGACCGGTAATACAGGAGGTCCGCATGCGCCCCGGAGACGTCCTGTATATTCCGCGCGGCTGGTATCACGACGCCCTGGCGGTGGACGGGCCGTCCCTGCATGTGACGCTGTCGGTCACGCCGCTTTACGGACGCATCCTGTTCCGGCTGCTGGAGTCGGCGGCCATGCAGGATCCCGCCTTCCGCGCCTGGTTGCCCCCGGCGGCCGAGGATGGCGGCAAGCCGTTGGCCCGCCAGCTGGCGGACCTCGGCCAGCGGCTGGCGACGCTCTCGGCCAGCCCGGCCTTTGCCGAGGAAATCGCCATGACCCAGCAGAGGCTGATGGGGCGGGCGTCGGACTACCGGCTGCCGGAGCGGCTATCCCTGACGCGCTACAGCCCCACCGGACTGATGCCGCCTGCGGTTCGCGGCCCGGCCGCCGTCGCCATGGACTGGGCCATGGCCCAGCCGCGTTTTGTCCTGGAGGACATGATCGCCCAGTTCGATTTCGTGCCCGAGGACGACCTGCGTGCCGCTGTCGAGGCGGCGGTGAGTGCCGGGGCCCTCAAGTCGGTGAGCGGACCCTAGGAAAACACCCGGACGCAGGGAATGCGCCCGGGTGTCTGTCACGCGGCAGAGCGTTCCGGATCAGGCCAGATCGAACCGGTCCGCATTCATCACCTGAACCCAGGCGCTCACAAAGTCGCGCACGAACTTCTGTCCGGCATCGGCCGAAGCATAGACCTCTGCCAGGGCCCGGAGCTGCGAGTTTGACCCGAACACCAGATCGGTTCGGGTCGCGGTCCATTTCTGCGTGTCGGTCCTGCGGCAGGTGCCAACGAACGTCTCGTCCGAGTGGTCGTCCACCTGTTTCCAGGCGGTGCCCATGTCCAGCAGGTTGACGAAGAAGTCGTTCGTCAGCTGGCCCGGACGGTCGGTCAGCACGCCGTCCTTCGAGTCCTTGTGATTGATACCCAGCACCCGCAGGCCGCCCACCAGCACCGTCATCTGCGGGGCAGTCAGGCCCAGCAGCTGCGACCGGTCGATCAGCAGTTCCTCGGTCGGCACATTGAACCGCACCTGCAGATAGTTGCGGAAGCCGTCGGCCCGCGGCTCCAGCCAGTGAAAGCCCTCGATCTCGGTCTGCTCGGCCGAGGCATCGGTGCGCCCCGGCGTGAAGGGCACTTCAATGTCGTGACCGGCGGCCTTTGCGGCCTTCTCGATGCCGACCGAACCACCGAGCACGATCAGGTCTGCGATCGAGACGTTCTTGCCCGAGCTCGCCTTGATGTCCTCATAGACCTTGAGCACGCGCGCGAGCTTCTCGGGCTCGTTGACGTCCCAGTCCTTTTGCGGAGCCAGGCGGATGCGGCCCCCGTTGGCGCCGCCGCGGTGGTCGGACCCACGGTAGGTCGAGGCCGAGGCCCAGGCCGTGCGCACCATGTCGGCGATCGACAGGTCCGACGACGCAAGGGCATCCTTCAGCGCCTTGATGTCCGCACCGGTCAGCGCCGGTCCGGTGTGCGCGGGGATCGGATCCTGCCAGATCAGGTCTTCCGCCGGAACCTCGGGGCCGAGGTAGCGGGCCTTCGGGCCCATATCGCGGTGGCACAGCTTGAACCAGGCGCGCGCAAACTGGTCGGCGAAATAGGCCGGGTCGGCCCGGAACTTCTCCATCACCTTGCGGTAGTCAGGGTCGAATTTGAACGCCATGTCGGCGGTCGTCATCATCGTCGGCACCCGCTTGCCCGGCGTGTGCGCGGCCGGAGCGAGTGTGTCGTCCGGGTTGCCGACCGGCTGCCACTGCTTGGCCCCGGCCGGGCTGCGGACCAGCTCGTAGTCGTGGTCCAGCAGCATGTCGAAATAGGTCATGTCCCAGGTCACCGGGGTAGGGGTCCACGCGCCTTCGATGCCTGAAGTGATGGTGTGGTCGCCCATGCCGCTCTCGTGGCCCGACGTCCATCCCATGCCCTGCTGGGCGATGTCGGCGCCCTCGGGGCTGACGCCGACCTTCGAGGCGTCGCCGGCGCCGTGGGCCTTGCCGAAGGTGTGACCGCCGGCCGTCAGGGCTGCGGTCTCCTCGTCATTCATACCCATCCGGCGGAAGGTCTCGCGGATGTCACGGGCCGACTGCAGGGCGTCCGGCACGCCGCCGGGCCCTTCGGGGTTTACATAGATCAGACCCATCTGGATGGCCGCCAGGGGCTCTTCCAGCGCCAGTTCCTTGTCGGGCTGGATGCGGGTCTCATTGCCTTCCTCGCCGACCCACTTCTCCTCGGTGCCCCAGTAGACGTCCTTTTCAGGCTCCCACACGTCGGCGCGGCCGCCGCCGAAGCCGAACACCGGCCCGCCCATGGACTCAATGGCGACATTTCCGGCCAGAATCATCAGGTCGGCCCACGACAGGTTCGCCCCGTACTTTTGCTTGATCGGCCAAAGCAGGCGCCGGGCCTTGTCCAGGTTGCCGTTGTCGGGCCAGCTGTTCAGCGGAGCGAACCGCTGTTGGCCCGCACCCGCGCCGCCGCGGCCGTCCGCGGTGCGATAGGTCCCGGCCGAGTGCCAGGCCATGCGGATGAAGAAGGGGCCGTAATGGCCATAGTCTGCCGGCCACCAGGGCTGGCTGTCCGTCATCAGGGCGTGCAGGTCGCGCTTGACCGCCGCATAGTCCAGCTTCCTGAACGCCTCGGCATAGTCGAAGTCGTCGCCCATCGGGTCGCCGGTCCGGCCCTGCTGATGCAGGATGTCGACTGCCAGGTGGTTGGGCCACCAGTCGCGGTTCGTCCGGCCCAGCAGCGAGCGCATGGCGCCGCGCTCCTTCTTCGGGTCGCTGAGGGGATCGCCTGCGTTGCCGTCCATGTCTTGCTCTCCTGGGCTTCCTAGGGCCCCGGTGCGAGTCCGGGGACGTGATCCCGCCACGGTATCAAACCCTCGACAATAGGCTAAGACTATTTTCTGATGCTGAGGATAGGCTGGGGTTATGGCCAGCCGCGAACACGGCATGGCCCTCAACCTGTCCCCGATTTAACTTGCCGGGGCCCGGCGAAATGCTACGCGCCAGACAATCTGCTTGTTGCCAAAGACGAATTCTTTTCGTCCGGGCGGCGACCTCCTCTCGATCGGGCTGAACATGTCGAACCGTACGCTGCTGATGACGACAGCGCTTCTCTTTGGATGCGTCCTGTCTGCCGCCGCTCCCGCGCTCGCGCAGGACGCCGATCAGGATCCGCCGGCGACGGCGGAGGAAGACGAGGCCGAGGAAGAGGCGACCGAGGTCGACGAGATCATCGTCCAGGGCACCCGGACCGACATCATCACGGCGGCCGACCGGATGATCTACAATGTCTCGAACGATGTGCAGGCCCAGACCGGATCGGTCGCGGATGTCCTGCGTAACGTCCCGGGTGTCGAGGTCGATCTCCAGGGTAACGTCAGCCTGCGCGGCGACGGCAATGTCACCATCCTCGTCGACGGACGCCCGTCCGCCATGCTCCGGGGGGCCTCCCGCGCCGATGTCCTGCAAGCCATGTCCGGCAGCCAGATCGAGCGTGTCGAGGTCATCACAAACCCCTCTGCGGCCTTCAGCCCCGAGGGCAGCGGCGGAGTCATCAATCTGGTGACCCGCTCGGCGCAGCCTTCGGTGACCTCCGTCGGCGTTCGCGCGTCTTGGGACGGTGGTGAACGGGGCAATCTGTCCCTGAGCGGAAGTCGCACCAAGGACGGCCTGACCCTGTCCGGCGACATCGGCCTGCGCCACAACGTCAGCGATGTCGAAAGCGAGTCCACCCGCCTGCGACCCGGGGCAACGCCGGCAACCACCATTAGCGAGAACAGCGTCTCGACCGGCGGCAATACCAACACCTTCGGCAATGCGCGTATCGGTGCCGACTATGACCTGAACGCCCGCGACCGCATCAGCGGCGAGCTCAGCTACCGTGCCTTCGAGGTCGAAAACGACGGGCTGCAGACTTTTGAACGGGCTGACGGAAACGGTACGGTCAGCGACCGCTATGAGCGCCTGCAGACGGGCGGGTTCTCCAACAACAACGTCGGCGGCCGTCTGTCCTGGCGCCGCAAGTTCGAGGGTGACCAGCATGAGCTGGCCGCCGACTTCGAGGTGGACTCAAGCTCGACGGAGCGCGACCTCGATCTGATCTCCACCACCCAGGTCGGGGGGGAACCGGACTTCCTGCAGCGGACCGGAAGCGACAACTCGAGCGACTCCTACGGCTTCAAGCTCGATTACACGCGCCCGATGGGTGAGCGGCGCCTGCTCAAGATCGGCTACGAGGGCGATCTGGACATCGATGCCTTCGACTCCTTCGGGTCTCGTGGTCCCGATGAGGCCGGTCTGGTTCCGATCGCGGCCCTGACCAACCGTTTCGACTACGAGGAGTGGGTCCACGCCGCCTATGTCACCTATGAGCGGCCGTTCGGCGATCTGGACGTCCAGGCGGGCCTGCGCGTCGAACAGGTCGACTTCCAGCTGGACCAGATCACAGACTCCATCTCCGTCCAGCGTGACTATCTGAAGGCCTATCCGACGCTCAACTTCGGGTATCAGATGACCGACAGTCAGCGTCTGCGCGGGGGCTACAGCCGCCGGATCAGCCGTCCGTCACCCCAGGACCTGAACCCCTATACCATCTACATCGACCCGCAGAACCTGCGACGCGGCAACCCGGACCTCGAGCCCGAGATCACGGATTCGTTCGAACTCACCTGGCAGCTGCGCCGGGGCCCGACCTTCTATGCGGTGACGGCCTTCTATCGGGACAGCAGCGGCGGCGTGACGGATGTCTCGCAGGACATTGGCGGCGGCGTGGTGCTGACTACCCGCGAAAACCTCGGCGAGAGCCAGCGCACGGGGCTCGAGTTCATCGTCAACGGTCGCTTCGGGCCGAAGGTGACCTACAATGCTTCGGGGACTGTTTTCCAGAATGACATCAGCATTCCGGGTATTGCCGGCGGTATCGAGCGCAGCGGCACCAGCGCCACGGCGCGGGCCTCGATCAACTGGTCGCCGACCGACTCCGACTTCTTCCAGCTGAACGGCTTCTATGTCGGGGAGCAGATCCAGGCCCAGAGCGAGCGTGGCGCCTTCGGCATGCTCAATATCGGTTATCGGCACAAGTTCACGGACAGCTTCAGCATGGTCCTGACCGGGACCAATATCCTGGATACGGCCGAGATCGAATCCTTCACCGACACGCCGGCCTTCCAGGATCGCAGCCGGGTCCGCTTCAGCGAGCCGACCTATTATATCGGCCTGACCTACACCTTCGGCAGCAGCCCGCGCCGTCAGGAGCCGGCCTTCGACTTCGGCACTCCCGGCGTCCCGCAGTAGGGCGGCGGCGCATCAGTCCCGGTCGCGGTGATCGGCCGGCTGGATGCCGTGCCGGGCCATCTTGTCATAAAGCGTCTTGCGCGGCAGGCCGAGTGCTGCCGTGACCTTGCGGATGTCTCCGCGATGGTGGCTGAGGGCCTCGCGGATCAGCTCGGCTTCATAGCGGGCGACCCTTTGGGCGAGGCCGTCCTGCGGTGCGCTGTCAGGCGCACTGTCTGTGATGCCCACCGCAACCTGGTTTGCGAAGTTGGACAACTCGCGCAGATTGCCCGGCCAGTCGTGCTCGATCAGGCGGCGGCGCACGGCGTGATCAATCGGCGGCAGGGGACGCCCCATCCGGGCCGCGGCGCGGGCGAGGAAACGGGCGAACAGCATCTGGACATCGTCCGCCCGTTCCCGAAGCGGCGGGACACGCAGCCTCACGACATTCAGCCGGTAGTAAAGATCCTCCCTGAGGTCACCGCGCGCGACGGCTTCGGCCGGATCCCTCTGCGTTGCGGCCAGCACCCGCAGGTCCAGGGCCCGGGGCTCGGTGGCGCCCAACGGCAGCACTTCGCGCTCCTCGAGTATACGCAGCAGGGTCAGCTGGGCCTGGCGGGGCGCCAGATCCACTTCATCGAGGAACAGGCTACCCTGATGGGATTGCTCCACCTGGCCTTCCCGGCGCCGCGTAACCCCGGAAAGATAGCCGACGTCCTGACCCATCAGCTGTGCCTCGACCCCCGCCTCGGTCAGGGCCGCACAGGTCACCGCGACGAAGGGTCTGGGGCGTCGCCGGCCCGCATTGTGGATCGCGCGGGCGACGGCCTCCTTGCCGGAGCCGGTCTCGCCCTCGATCAGGACATCGACCTCGGCGTCGGCCAACTGCCGGATGGCACCCCGCAAGGCGACAATGGAGGCGCTGTCGCCACTCAGCGGAATGGACTGCTCCGTCTCGGCCGCCAGCGTGGCCAGCCGCCGGTTGTCGAGGATCAGGCCGCGCTTCTCCAGCGCCCGCCGCAGGGTTTCGATCAGTCGCTCGGGGGCAAAGGGCTTGGCCAGAAAATCATAGGCGCCGCGCTTCATTGCCTCGACCGCGTCAGCGATGTCGCCGTGGCCGGTGATCAGCACGACAGGCAGATCCGGGTCGAGTGCCGTGAGGCGATCGGCGAATTGGCGACCGTCCATGCCGGGCATGCGCAGGTCGGTGACCACCACCCCCTCAAAGCCGGCGCCCACCGACTTGAGCGCCGCTTCAGCCGAGGCAAAGGCTGTAACGTTGAAACCGGCCAGGCCCAGACGCTCGGCCAGGGCGCCGCGGAAGGGGGCGTCATCCTCAACCAGGGCAATCCGATCCAGCGGGGTGAAACTCATGACGCGTACGCCAGCACGATCTGGAATACGGTCCCGACCGACGAGGACTCATGCGACAGCTCGCCACCGAAGCCGGCGACAATGTCGCGACTGATAACCAGCCCCAGCCCCAGCCCTGACGCCTTGCTGGTCACAAAGGGTGTGAACAGCCGCTCCCGGACATCGCCGGTCATGCCCGGCCCATTGTCGACGAGGCGGACGACAACCTTGCGGCCGACGCGCTTCGACGACAGGGCGATGGTCGGCGTGGCGGTGCCTTCGAGGGCCTCGATGGAATTCTGCAGCAGGTTCAGAACGACCTGTTCCAGGCGGTTTCGTTCGGCCTTGACCTTGAGACCGGGAGCCAGCGCCGACCGGTCGAGCCAGATACCCCGCTCGCGCAGACGCGCCGAGACCAGCAACAGGGCGCCGTCGACGGCCTCTTCCACATCGACCGCCACAATTTCGGAGCGCGTCTTTCGTGAGAAGGCCCGCAGTTCGTCGGTGATCGCTCCGACCCGCTCGGTCAGGCCCGAGATCGATGTCAGGCTCCGCCGGGCGGCCTCATTGTCCCCGCGCTCCAGATAGACCTCCGCCGTGTCGGCATGAGTCCGGATCGCGGCAATCGGCTGGTTGATTTCGTGGGCCACTCCGGCGGCAATCTGACCGACTGTCGCCAGCTTGTTGGCCTGGACCAGCTCATCCTCCAGCACCTGACGGCTCAGTTCCAGGCTGCGTCGTTCTTCCATCTCATGGCTGAGCGCCTCGTTCGCCGTACTGAGCTCTGCGGTCCTGAGGGCGACCTGACGTTCCAGTTCGGCGCGGGCGGCCTCCTCCTCAACGGCGCGGTTGCGGGCGCGCTGGCGCCGACGCAGCAGTATGCCGGTCAGACCCGCCAGCAGGGCGACGCTCAATCCCGCGAGGATCCGGGCCGCTCCGACCGCCCGCGACATCATCTGATCGGCGGGCCAGAGCAGGTGCAGGGTCCAGCCGAGGCCCATACTGCTGTCCGTCTCGTGGGCGTAGAGGCGGGACATGCCGTCGCGCTGGACCCGGACCAGACCCGCGTCGGGGGGCGCAAAGGGCATGTCCTGCAGCGGCTCGCCCGTCGTCTGCGTCTCGGCCAGCTGCCGGCGCCGCGCCTCGCTGAGCGTCCGTGTCGTGCGGAACCGCCATTCCGGCGTCGTGGTGATCAGAACGACGCCATCTGCATCGGTGACATAGGTCGGCTCGCCGGCGTTGCGCCAGGTCTGCTCCAGGGCATCGAACTCGACCTTGGCCACGATCACGCCGGCCGGTGTCCCGTCGGCACGGTCGATGCGCCGCGACAGATACAGGCCGGGGCGTCCGCTCACTGTGCCGAGGGCGAAGAAGGCCGCCTCGCCGTCGCGCATAGCCTCGATGTAGTAGGGGCGAAACCGGTAGTTCGACCCGACGAAACTGGTCGGTTCACGCCAGTTGCTGGCGGCCAGCGCCGTGCCGTCGGCGTCGAGCACATAGAGGGCGGCTGCCTGCACATCTCCCGCAAGCTGTTCCAGCTTGAGGTTCAACCCATCCCGGCGCTCGATGGATGGTGTGGTGACCAGGGCCAGAAGCTCAGGATCGACCGCGAGGACAGAGGGCACGGTCTGCTGTCGCTCCAGTTCGCTGGTCAGAACGGCTCCGTGCAGGACGGCGGCGGTCTCTGCCTGCCTCCGGGTCGCGGCTTCGGCGTCCACACGCGCCAGCCATCCCGCCACCCCGATCGCGAGCACGCCTGCGATCAGCCAGACGGCCGCGAACAGGCGCCACTGGGTCGTCTCGGACAGGCGGGTCACAGTCATCCGTCGATGATGCGGATTTTCGCACAAATGACCAGCATAACCGTGCGTAAATCCGCACATTTGGGATGCAGTGGCTTTGCGACGGTCGCCATAATTCAGTAATATCAACTAGATAATGAGCCCCCCAGCCTCGCTTGCCGTTCCCGCTTGCCCCTTCCGATACTGGCGCTCTGTGATCCCGACAAACGGGACGCGGGCGTAGCGCGGACAATGATCCGTCGAGGGAGGTTCAGGTTTGATCCAGGTTCATCACGATCAGGGTGCGTCCGTGCACCGCCAGCCCATCTGGAAGCATCTGTACTTCCAGGTGCTGGTGGCGATCACCGTCGGCGGTCTGATCGGACACTTCTTCCCCGAGACCGGCGAGAGCATGAAGCCGCTCGGCGACGCCTTCATCAAGCTGGTGAAGATGGTGATCGCACCGGTGATTTTCCTGACCATTGTGATCGGCATCGCCGGCATGCGTGACATCGGCCGGGTCGGCCGGGTGGCGGCCAAGGCCTTCGGTTACTTCTTCGTCTTCTCGACCCTGGCGCTGATCATCGGCCTGACGGTGGCCAATGTGGTCCGACCGGGTGACGGGCTGAACATCGACCCCGCCACCCTGGATTCAGGCGCGGTCGCGCAATACGCCCAGGCGGCCCACGAAAGCACCATCGTCGGCTTCCTGATGAGCGTCATCCCTGACAGCCTTTTCGGGGCCTTCACCTCGGGCAACATCCTGCAGGTGCTGTTCGTCTCGATCCTGTTCGGCATCGCGCTCGCGCTGATCGGTGACCGCGGTCAGCCGATCATCGACTTCTTCG